>CAZZVO010000006.1:0-37495 GCA_964657505.1 uncultured Mucilaginibacter sp. | reverse complement strand
TTTGGTTTTTTGTGTTGATAAGCCAACTGTTTTTACGCAATTTTTTATGCGAAACAGGTTTTCCTTCGGAGATGACTTTAAACCCTTCCACATTTTTAGAAAACTCGCGAATGAGGTACGAGCCGGGTGTCCAAACGGGCATAATTAGTTCTAAAAAATCTTGATCCAAGCCGTTTATCATCATCCGCATTTCAACATAATGCGCTTGCGGTTCGATAAAAGCAACTTCAAAATGTATGCGAATGTTAGGGTTTGGCTGGCTCATAAAAGCTAAAAAAATAACAATGTTAAAAACTAACATTCTGTTTTTAAAATGGCTGCTGATACTGTTTTTATCATGTTAAAAACAAGTTATTTATTTAATTGCCACAACAAATAAACATTTCTTTGTTGCATACGTAACCATATACATTATTTTTAGGTAAAAACAATATTATCAGTTAGTTGCGATAAAAATATAATGCGAAAATCTTTTTTTGAAAGAATAAAAAGGCGGTAGAAATATCTTTTAAGGCAGGTAAAAAAGTGTAAACCTCAATTAATTTATTAGATTTGATAGAATTAACGTTTAATTCAGTTAGTCCAATGGCACACGCAAAATATCAGTTATGTTTATTGATCGATGATAATTACATCGATAATATGATTAACCGTAAAATTATTGAGAATGATTTTTTTGCCAAGGAAGTAATTGTAAAAGAATCGGCAGAGGAAGCACTTGCAGAATTAGAAAGAGGCGAATACAAACCTGATGTTATTTTTTTAGATGTGCGCATGCCGTACATGAACGCTTTTGAATTTTTGAAAGAGTACGAAAAACTAAAAATAAATGAAGATAACCCTCCAGTGATCTTTATTTTAACTTCATCGCTTGATCCTTTCGACCATCGAAAAGTGATGGAAAGCCGTTATGTAACCCAGTTTTTATATAAACCCCTTACCCAACAAAAACTGGAAGAAATCAATCTATGATTTTAGTAGCAGATAGCGGATCTACCAAAACAGATTGGATATTGGCAACACCGGGCGAACCCGATCTAACGTTTAAAACAGCAGGCATTAACCCATTTTTTTTATCAGACAAGGAAATAATCAAAGTTATACGCAAGCAGGAAGACTTGATTGCGTTAGCAGAAAACGTTAAAGAAATCTATTATTTCGGCGCAGGCTGCTCCAGTCCGGATAAGCGCGAAGTAGTTTCAAATGTACTTAGCCAGGTTTTTAAACAAGCCTACGTAAGTGTAGACAGCGATTTGCTGGGTTCTGCTTATGCAACTTGTGGCAACGAAACGGGTTTGTGCTGCATATTGGGAACTGGCTCTAACATCACTTATTTTGATGGTGAAAATATTTTTGAAGGAAAACACGGCTTAGGTTATATTTTAGGCGATGAAGGTTCCGGCAGCTATTTCGGTAAAAAACTAATTACCGATTATTTGTACCACAGAATGCCCGAAGCCGAAAGTGCTTTGTTTGCCAAAAGATATTTGATTGATAAAGAAACTATCATCAACCATGTTTACCATAAGCCAGGTGCTAATTTTTATCTGGCTTCTTTTTCGGCTTTTATCAACGAAATCAAAAGCGGGGAATATGGTAAAAACCTTGTTGATGCTGGTTTAACCGAATTTGTAACCACAAATATTGAAACTTATCCTTCCTATAAAAAGCTTAAATGCCATTTTGTAGGCTCGGTTGCCTGGCATTTACAGGACGAACTGCAAAGAATTTGTAAAGCGCATGATGTTAACGTAGGAAAGATTATTAAACATCCCATAAATAACCTATCAGATTTTCTTTTGAAACGCGAGAGCTGATACTTCTTTTACCGGTTGTTTTTAAGCACGTTTAACTTCGGCTATTTTTTTTACCGATAAAAACAGTATTACTGCCGCTAAAAATATTACTGGTGCATCTATCGGGCAATCGATATCCGGATCGCCGCAAGGAATGCCCTGAGCTTTTAATCGCATCAAACTCATCAGCAAAAATAAAACGGTTGTGATAAAGAATTTGCTGGCTTTGTTTAAATTCATAGTTAACAAAATTAAGCATTAATATATTATCCTCATGCTTCTTTTACGGTACTAAAAATAATAAGTTTTTAAATCTATAGTTTGATGAACTTGGCCTGGCCTATCAACTTATTATTAGCGTCGGTTAAGGCAATAATATAAATCCCCGGCCGAAGCGATCCTATTTCCATCCGCAACGCATTGCTGTTGCTTACTGCTGATTTCGATACCAATACGCCGTTCATGTTGGTGATTTTTATTTCGCCAGTGCCTTTAAAAACCTGATTGATAAATAACTGGATATATGAACTTGCCGGGTTTGGATAAACAGAAAAATTAAGAAGGTTTAGCAAACTGAATTTAATCTGCAAGTCGTTATAATATATTTGGTCGCCCAAAACATCTTGTTTTAAACGGTAAATAAAGTTGCCGCTAACAACATCATTATCCGTATAAAAATAAGAGCCGCTGCTGTTGGATGCCACAATACCGATAGCGTGGAAAGTTTTGCCGCCATCTGTACTTTTTTCCAGGGTAAAAACAGTATTGTTAGATTCGTTTAAAGTTGTCCAGCTAAGGGCAATGCTGCGGTTTACTATTTTTCCGGTGAAAGTGAGCAGTTTATATGCCGCTTGTGGGTTTAGGCTGAATACCAGTTCCAGCCGGTAACCGCCGTAAGTAGTGGTATCTGAATGGTTGATGTTGAAACTGTACGGCGTGTTTTGGTTGATCAGTACCGAATCTTTTTGATGATGGTCCACCACGTAAACATTGTATTTAGGAGCAATGTTAATCATGTTGGTAATTTGCAATTGCTGTGTTGCGGTAGAGGTTGCATCAACATATAATTTAATCCGCATTTGTTTGGTTATTGCCGGCATTTTATTGAGTGCCAGGCGCAAATGGTCTGCCGAGTAGCTGGATAAAAAAACATTTGGTGTTAATCCGTCTAAATCACCTGCATCTTCCTTATCGTAGTTTGCCGACCAGTTTTTATTGAAGAACAAGCCAATTCCATCGTAATTAATACTGTCTGTTTTCAACTGTAACATCAGCGTGGAAGTTGCACCGGCAGAAGGGTCCAGGTTAGGACTAACCGGCGCGCCCATAATATTTTGCGGGGAATCGAAATCACCTTTAACACGTGCCGACAGTAACAACACCGGAGAAGTTGACGAAGTAAGCTGATTGCTCACTTTGTTGCTTTCGGCAAAAGTGATGCCCGCATTGGTAGAACCAACCACATTGTTCCTGGCAAAAAAACCTTGTCCGCTGGCAATGTAGCGGTTCGCACCGTTTCCATCCGTAATAACAGAACCACTTGTTGCACTGCCCTTAGCGTAGTAGGAAAACTGTTTGTTGATGGGATTGTACACGTAAACATTCGCGCTTATATCGCTACCAAAAGTAACGCGGTCCAGATCGATGGTAGAAGCATAAGGGTTTCCGATCAGGTTAAAACCATCGGTGGCCTGGTCGCCTGCTTTTCCGCTCGTTCCATACCAATTGGTTCGTAAAAGATTGGCCACCGGAGCGTACGAGGAATTATATCTGTAATAATATCCGGTTTGTGTAGAAGAACCCGGACTTTCTTTAGCGTAAGGACTTGTACCCGTAAAGTTGTTAATGTTGTTCTGCGGGACTTTAACTGTAACACTTCCCTGGTTTAAAGTACCAGTAAAAACAACAGCATTGTCGTCGGGCGTTGGAAAAACCGGCCCGGTTAATTTTGTTGTTAAATTAGTGCGGCTGCCGCGGTTAAAAAACAACAAACCAGTACCAACCGGAATATTTTCGGTTAAAGAATAAATGCCTTTGTAATCACTGTCTTTGATAACCGTATTGGCGGGGAAGGGATCGCCTTCGCGGTACATCCAAATAGAAGAATTGTTAGTGTTAGAAGCATCAAAACTACCTGAACCGGGATTAGGCCCGGTAATTGGTGTGTTGTTCAAAAGTGTTGCAATAGTATAAAAACCGGTGGAGGTATAAACTGGGGAAGAGATTAAGCGATAACTGCGGCCATAACTTCCGGTTACGAACCTTTGCACATTTACGTTTCCGGTGATGTTGGCCGATCCGGTTAAAGCAGCAACGCTGGCTGTAGCTGTTGCCGTAGAAAGTAGGGTTAAATTGCCGTTGGCCTGCAGGGTGCATTTATCTGCAACGGTTAAAATCCCGGCTACAGTGGTCGCCCCGTTTACCGGTGCAGTTTTGGTAGTGGCATCAGCAGAAAGGATATTTAAGTTTTTATAATTTAATGCGCCGACCAGTAATTGGCTAACTGTTGTTGAACCGCTTGGAGCTGTACCGTTGTAAGTATAATCCCCGGTTACGGTGCCGGTTGCGGTGTTGGTATAATCATCGCCAATGGTAACCGGGATACTGCCCGAATTGATAAAAGTATTTCCCAGCACTAATTTACCAATTTGGATCGAAGAGATGTTACTATAACTAACAGGGCCATTTATAGTATAGTTTTGACCAATCTGAAGTGCATAAGGGGAAGATGGGCCACTAAAAACAGTACTTAAACCCTGGCAAATTATATTGTAAAAAGTGGTAGAACTGGAGCCGCTAATGGTTTGCGTAGCTGTTGCATTATTAAAAATAGTGGTTAAGCCAGTGCCGGTAATCCCTGTGGTGGATGAATTATTAGTCCAGTTGCCGCCCACTATAATGCTGCTGGTGCCGCTTCCGCTGGCGGTGATATCATTACCGATATTGGAACAGTTAATTACACCAGCACCAGTATTCAGGTAGTTTCCGTTTGCGCCATTGATGTTGATATAAACATTAGAAGTAGTTGTGGAGGTGCCGTTTACAGTAATAACTGCACCGTTATTGGTTAAACCCTGGGCAAAAGAAAAGGCAGGTAAAAACAGCATCAGCAAAATACTGTGCAGCATGCTAACAATGATTTTATAGAGCTTTATGTTATTGGCCGTTAACAGCCTCGCCCTAAAATTTGAAAGACTTTTCAATTTTTAACCCGGTTGAAATTAATTTCCTATTACCCTCCAGTTAGTTCCATCACTTATTACTTCCATCGTATTTGCACCTGCAGTGTTACTGATGGTAGTTGATGTAGTTGCATTAGCTGTATAAATTGCTGGTGAAATTGTCATAGTACCAGTACTCTGATTTATCAGCCTGTAAACACGGCCGGGGCAAGTATTTGCTGCTGGTAATGTCCAAGTGCCGGTGGTAGAACCTGTGTTAATAATCACATGGTCTGTAGCTAAAATAGTGTATGAACCCGAAGGGGTAACAAAAGGCAATGTAAGAGAACCGGCAAGGGATAGCGTAGAGTTAGGTGTAGTTGTACCGATACCAACTTTCCCAGTAGCATCAATACGCATCCTTTCATTTGTAGTTGCCCCGCCGCCAGTCATGAAGCCTAAAATTTTGCCCGAAGTGCTGGTGCCGATGAAAAAATTGCCTCCATTGGTTGTACCTCCTGCATTATATAAGTAAGCATCGTTTGCACCACCAAAATAAGCGGCGGTGTTGCCACTGCTGTTGATGCCCATATCTACATAATTAACCGTTTCGTTACCGTTATCGGCTGTAGCTACAACATCAGAACTCGCATTAGTCCCGGAGTTGCTATTCTGGATATTTAATTGTAAATAGTTGTTAAGGTTGCCCCTGCCGCTGATAACGTTGAAAGAAGCAGTGTTGCTGGCATCAACCAAAAGCTTTTCGGGGTTTGTACTGTTAAAAGTAGTAGCGCCAATGGCAAAGTTACCTGTTCTTATCGCCGAGTTACTGCCATTGCCTGATGCCCCTACTATAAGTGTAGGGCCACCGTTATTAGTGTCGGGCTGGCCAAATTGCCACTCCGTAGTATTGCCGGTTACTTTCATACTACTGGATCTGGTTTCGAATCGGATATTGCTACTGATGGGTGATGATACCGTGCCAGTGTTAAAAATAAAATCCACTAAATTGGCAGAGCCACCTGTTGTTTCAAATATCGCACCGTTTTGCCCGTTCCTGTTTCTTAAACGTATTGCCGAAGGGCCAAATTGGTCGCCATCCTGCCGCAAAACCATTTCTTTGTTAGATCTTAATGTGCCGGAGTTGGCATCACCAACAGTAATATCACCTGTTGTACCAGTTGCAGAACTTGTTCCGTTCACAATCCTCATACGCTCTACATTGTTTGCCTTAAATACCATATCGTTTGCATCTGTAGTCCCGATAAAATTGGTTCCGGCAGTTGTACCAGCGTTACCGGTTGTTGACCAAGAGCCAGTTGGCGAAGCAAAAGTTGAAATGGGAAGCTTTCTTACCAAACCATTTGTAATGGTTAGCAAACTATCCGCAGAAGTACTCGTTCCTGTTACTACACCGCTAAGCGTTAAAGGGTTAGCACCAAAAACATGCAGTTTGGTACTGGGGGATGCCGTACCAATACCCACGTTGCCTTGTACCAAAAGCCCATTGCCAGGTGCAGCACTGGCTTTGTAGCCACTGCCAATAGCCATATTGCCATTGTCCCAAACAAAAGAACTCGGAGAGGTTGAACCAGTTCCATCATTTCCAAACATCACCCCGCCATTTGGGTCTCCTCCGGTACCAATGGAAA
Source organism: uncultured Mucilaginibacter sp. (assembly GCA_964657505.1). Lineage (GTDB taxonomy): Bacteria > Bacteroidota > Bacteroidia > Sphingobacteriales > Sphingobacteriaceae > Mucilaginibacter_A. The sequence goes on along the minus strand of CAZZVO010000006.1, from coordinate 30,886 downwards.
TAAATCTTCTGTTTGCATTATCTCCCGCAACGGCATCAAGTGTTGGTAAATTTGTAGTCCCTGCTACAATCCTTAAAAAAGTACTTGCAGTATTTCCAGCACCATCCGGGTCGCCAAACCAAATTTGTTTATTTCCGGTTACATTATATCCTAAAGTAAACAAAAACCCTGTACCAGAACTTACGCCGCCTATAGAATTTCCTGCAAACCTAAACCCTTTTGTACCGCCCGAACCAGCGCTTTGAAACAAAGTAAAATCTGTAGTAGGTGCATTTGTGCCGATACCAACTTGCCCGGTGCTGCTAACCCTTACCCTTTCTGCCCCGCTTGTTTTAACCACAAAATCCACCGCATCAGTAGTTCCGATAAAATTGGTTCCGGCAGTTGTTCCGGCATTTCCTATGGTTGACCAGGAATTAGTTGTAGAGGCAAAAGTTGATATAGGTAGCTTTCTTACCAATCCACTTGAAAGGGTGAGCAAGCTATCTGTAGAAGTATTTGTTCCTGTTTGTACCCCATTAAGTGTTAAAGGGTTAGTCCCAACGATATGCAGTTTTGTGGAAGGGGCTGTTGTGCCGATGCCTACGTTGCCGCTGCCATCAATGCGCATCCGTTCGTTGGTAGTTGCGCCGCCGCCGGTCAGGAATCCTAAAACTTTTCCCGAAGTACTGTTACCGATAAAAAAGTTTCCGCCTACTGTTCCGCCCGAATTGTACAAGTATGCATCGTTTGCTGCACCAAAAAAAGCAGCCGTGTTTGCACTGCTGTTGATGCCCATATCCACATAGTTTGTTGTTTCGTTGCCGTTATCGGCCGTAGCCACTACATCGGAACTGGCATTGGTGCCTGCATTGTTGTTCTGGATGTTGAGCTGTAAATAATTGTTCAAGTTTCCTTTTCCGCTGATGACGTTAAAAGAAGTAGTTGTACCGGCATCAACCAAAAACTTTTCTGTATTACTGGAAAATGTTGGCGAAAGCCCGATCGCGGCATTACCCAAACTATCCAATAAAAAACGTTGGGTATTATTGGTACGGAAACGAAGGGACTGATTATCTGTCGTGCCCAGAAAATTAGTTTTGTAATTAGTGCCTGCGTTACCTAATAAACCCCAAGCTTGTGAAGTAACCAAGGTGCCCGCGTTAAACCAAACAGGCGGGGCACCTGCACCGGCCGACTGTAAAAAATAACCGGCAGTACCGGCATTGTTATTTGGCATAAAGGCACCGCTGAATTTTAAATTTCCTGCTATATCTAACTTTTGGGTAGGGGCAGTTGTGCCGATACCTACGTTTCCTGTCCCATCAATCCGCATCCGTTCGTTGGTAGTTGCGCCGCCACCGGTCAGGAACCCTAAAACTTTTCCCGAGGTGCTGTTACCAATAAAAAAGTTTCCGCCTATTGTTCCGCCCGAATTGTATAAGTACGCATCGTTTGCGGCACCAAAAAAAGCAGCCGTGTTTGCACTGCTGTTGATGCCCATATCCACATAGTTTGTTGTTTCGTTGCCGTTATCGGCCGTAGCCACTACATCGGAACTGGCATTGGTGCCTGCATTGTTGTTCTGGATGTTGAGCTGTAAATAATTGTTGATGTTCCCTTTTCCGCTGATCACGTTAAAAGAGGATGTTGTACCGGCATCAACCAGAAGCTTTTCTGCATTACTGGAAAAAGTTGGCGAAAGCCCGATTGCTGCATTGCCCAAACTATCCAGTAAAAAACGCTGTGTATTATTGGTGCGGAAACGAAGGGACTGGTTATCTGTCGTGCCTAAAAAATTGGTTACAGGAGTAATACCTGGATTACCCGTTAATAACCAGGCAGAACTTACAGTTTGTGCCGTGGTACTTATCATCACCCAAGCGGAACCGCCCCAGTAATAATAACCCGGAGTAACATTATTGGGCGAAGTGCCAGCCGTGGCCGTATTATAAACTAAAAGTGAAGTTGCGGGAGAAGTGATAGGCCCGGCAGCATTGGTGGCTGTAAGGGCAACACGCGGAACCAACAATCCTTTATTGGTGTAACTGATATCTAAAGCGGCCGAAGCATCGGGTGTAAAGCCGTTAGTTGTACTGATACCTACATTTTGTGCCAGAGCCGGTTTAACGGCCAACACAAACAGCAATACAAAAACCTTTAGGATACGTTGGATTGGTTTCATAAAAAATAACTAAACACCTTTTTACGGATGCCCGGTGTATTAGTTATACTATAAAGAAATATAAGGGTAGGTTGGGTTTAGCGTAGAAAGAATCAGGGTGCTTCTTTTACCCCTATAAAATCGATTTTTAAAACTACAGTTTTGTGCCCGACATATAAATGTTACTATTTTTTGTATGCTAAAAGAAGCATTATATAAGTTAACTTTAAATTCTTTCCAAAACTTGAAAAACGGTTTCTACGGCACGTAAAGTCAATAACAAATTAATTTAAGCAGATACTAAATCCAACATCAACATGAATACGCAAGAACTTATAAATACCGTACAAGCTTTATTTGCCGGAGATAAAGGACTATTGGCTATGGACGAGAGCACAGAAACCTGCAACAAACGTTTTACGGCTTTGGGTATCCCTGCAACAGAACAATATCGCAGAAAATACCGGGAACTTATTGTAACAACGCCCGGGTTGGAAAAGTGTATAAGTGGTGCTATTTTGGTTGATGAAACTACCAGGCAAAGCACAAACAGCGGCATACCGTTTATAGAAGTCCTGCAGAAAAAAGGGATCATCCCCGGCATAAAAGTAGATCAAGGTGCCATAGCAATGGCTGCTTTTCCTGGCGAAAAGATAACGGAAGGATTGGACGGACTGGGCAAACGTTTAACAGATTATTACAACATAGGTGCTCGTTTTGCCAAGTGGCGCGCGGTGATCACCATTGATAATGGCATTCCTACAAAAACTTGTTTAAAAGATAACGCCGTTGTTTTGGCACGATACGCGGCTTTATGCCAGGAAGCCGGGTTGGTGCCGATTGTAGAACCGGAAGTGATTATGGATGGCAACCACACGTTAAAAAGATGTGCGGAAGTAACTCAAGAGGTTCTAAATATCGTTTTTAATGAATTGTATGAACACCGGGTTGACTTAAAAGGCATGATCCTTAAACCCAACATGGTTTTGCCTGGGACTGATTGCGAAGTTCAAAATAGTGTAGATGCTGTTGCCGATGCCACCATCGAATGCTTTTTTAAAGCTGTACCGGCTGCAGTACCGGGAATTGCATTTTTATCCGGAGGGCAATCTTTTGAACTGGCAACCGAAAGGCTGAATGCGATGCATATTAGGTTTAAAAATAAAATGCCCTGGGAATTAACTTTTTCTTTTTCGCGGGCTTTACAGCAACCGGCGTTAGATGCATGGAAAGGTGATGATAACAACGTTGCAGACGCACAAAAGCTGTTATATCACCGTGGTATTTGTAACATCGCTGCCCGGCGCGGCGAATATTCACCAGCTATGGAAACGGAAATTGCATAATCGAAATAGTAGTTTTTGATTATTGCCTTACTTGCCCTTGCAAAGCCCATTTTTCGATGATATTAACCAGCCCGTCTAACCTTACGGGTTTGCCAATGTAATCGTCCATGCCTGCTTTTAAGCAATCTTCCCGGTCGCCTTGCAAGGTATTGGCAGTCATGGCGATGATAATTGGCTGTTCGGTTAAACATACTCGGATCATTCTTGTAGCTTCCAAACCGTCCATCTCGGGCATTTGCACATCCATCAAAATCAGGTCAAAATGTTTTTGGCTTACCACTTCTAAAACATCTTTGCCATTTTCGGCAACTTGCGGTTCGTAACCCAGCTTGTTTAAAACTTTGGTCACTAATTTCTGGTTCATTTTATCATCCTCTGCAATCAGGATATTTAGCGGATACTGTTTGGCAAACTCCACCGTCAGTTTTTGTTTCTGTTTTTGGTCATTTGCCGAAGCATCCTTGCCTTTCCACAGCAAGTTTAGAATTTGTTCGGTAAAAACAGCATGCTTTAAAGGTTTGTCCATTACGGAAGAAAAAAGGGAAGGAAACTCTTTATAATTTTCATGTCCGTTTTTGTTCATCAGGATAATCGGTAAATCAGAACGGCTTTGTTTAACAGCTTTTGCCAGTTCAATGCCATTCATTTCCGGCATATCGAAATCTATCAACGCTAAATCAAAATCAGCTTGGGTTAAAATTTCTAATGCCTGTTTGCCGCAATTTGCAAAAACGCAATCCAGTTGCCACCTTTCCAACTGTTGTTTAATCAGGTTGCCAAAGGTTAAGTTATCTTCTGCGATCAAAATCCTTTTGCCCGCAAGCTTCGACATTTCCATTTGGGTTTTTACACGTGGGTTTTGCTTGGCTGCAGTTACCTCAATGGTGAATTTAAAAATAGTGCCATTTTTTTCCTGACTTTCAACACTTATTTTACCGCCCATTAAACGCACCAGCTTTTTACAGATAATCAAGGCGAGGCCAATATCGGTAGTGTTGTTTTCTGATTGTAAATCGTTCGAAATAGCTTTCAATCTTTCCGGAGTCATTCCTGCGCCGGTATCCCTCACTTCAAATGATAGTTTTGCTGTGTTGTCTTCCACTTCGCCCACCAAATTCACCACTATAAAAATTTCACCCTGCTTGGTAAACCTCAAGGCGTTTTCAACCAAATTCACCAAAACCTGTCGTAGCCTTAAAGCATCGCCAATTACTTGTACTGGCACATTAGGTTTAATAAAATAAATCAATTCGATCCCGGCTTGTGCTGCTTTCAAACTAAAAATTTCGAAAACTTCTTCAATATTATTCCGCAGGTCAAACTCCTTATTTTCCAGTTCTTTGCCTGTCTCAATTTTAGAATATTCCAGAATATCGGCCATCAAAATCCCGTTAATGATCGTCAGCAAATTCTCCCCGGAGTATAAAATGGTATTGGTATATTCTTGTTGTTCGTGGCTGAGGTTTGTTTCGGTAAGCAGCGAGGCCATGCCTAAAACGGTGTTTAAAGGGATGCGGACATCATGACTGATCTTGGAAATTAAAGTTGTTTTGTTTTGATTGGCCAATGTTGCGTCTTCGCGTGCTTTTTGTACGCTGAGTTTGGAGTAAGAAAGCAGCTCGGTACGTTCCAGCAACTGCCTTTCCAAATCTGCTTTTTCGTGTAAAACCGCGTTAATTTTGATGCTGTGGAAGATGTATGCGCCAACCATCAACAACACAAAAACCACTAAATAAAACCACGGCGTTAACCAGATTAGTACAAACAGCACGGTTTTTACGGCGGGTAGAAGGAGGCAAACTGTTAGCATGGATTTATAGTTTTAGGCTGAGTATTTTTGCGTACGTTAATTTTAATTGCCGATACTGTTTTTAGCACTGCTTTTCTGCCATTCATAGTTGATGCCGAGCACGAAGTATCTTTCGCTGGTTTCGGGCATAAAAACATAAAGCGGAAAAGTTAAATTTTTAAATCCTGGTTTTATCAAAATCCCTCTTTCCAATGCTCCGTTTACCTGGTATAACTTGGTTTGCTGTAAGGATAACCCGGCAGAAAAATTTTCGGAAAAGCGGTAAGTCAGATCAGACCAACTGTAAAAAAAATTTTTAGCTTGCTGTTGCACCGAAAACGTGTATTGGGATTGTGTGTTAAAATAAAACCGCTTGTAATCCATTTCTAAATTAATGCCTACCGAACCGCCATTCATTTCCCCCAAAACAACACCAGCAATCGGACTGGCAGCATAAGAAAAGGCAGCTTTTTTTTCGAAAGTTTTGCCAAAATACAACGCTAAAGTGTTTAAAGCTTCGTAGTTGTAACGCCCTTCTGCATACCAGTTTCGGCTGGTTTGGTAATACGCAACCGGCACTATCGTAAACGTTCTATACCTGCCCATATAATAATACTGTTCAACGCCCGCATGTTGTTGTGCCATTACGTTATGCCACAACCCGAAGTGGATCATTATTGGCAATAGTAGTAACAGCCTTTTTTTCATGTTCAATGATGATTGATTCTGCCGTTCCTAACTTGTGGAACAGCAGGATATCTTTTAAATAATGGTTCCAATGGAAAATAAGTTCATCAATTGGGTGCCACAGTAATACCCAGGCAAAAATGTCTAAGCTATTGCTCAGTCCCGAATGTAAATTGTGCTCTTTGTTCAAAATCATGGGCAGCACACCCTGGCACATAATCACCACGCCAATGCCCAAAGCAAGCAAAATCCAATTGCGCTGTTTAAACCGGGCAAAATCTTTCATCCGCTCCAACTTTTTGTCCGAAAAATGCCGATGCACTGCATACATCAACGGCTCCGCATACTGCTTATCGGCTTCGCTTGCACATTTAAACTTGTAGAAAATTACATCGTAGCGCTTGCATGTTGCTACCGTTTCTAAAATGTAATGTTCAAACTGGTGGCTTAATTGTCTTTTATAAATTGGTGCAGGGTCGTGTTTATTAAAATAACCATCGATCATGTTCTGGTCCAAAGTCATAAAAACGTTTACGCTTTTTGAATGAAATTTGCTCATCGTGTTGTATAACTGATTTTACACCAGGCACTATTGTAAAACTTTTTTACGTTTTATTTCAGGTAAGGTTATTGGTAATTAGCGCGTTTGCAGGAGTGATCTTTGGCTTCGATCAACCAAAAACAAGCTAAAGCTGCAAACAAGGCTCGCAGAAAAAATGAAAGAGAAAAAAAAGGTTGTAGCCTTACTGCTTGATAAATTTTATTTTCTGCGGAGGAGTTTCGCCGGAAATATCGATCAACTCAGCAACGTAAACACCAGGTGGGAGAGTGCTTATATTTTGTTTTAAAGCCGATTGATTTTGGTAGATGGAAGAACGGATTTTTACACCGAGGTTGTTATAGATTGTAAGCTTGATAGAGCTGATGCTTCTTTTACCCACTAAAAAATTGACTTCGTTAGTGGCAGGATTAGGATACGCAGTTATCAAAGCAGGTTCCACCAAAGTTTGCGGTTGGTTAACAACAACGTTCACCGTAACCGCAGTATCCTGTTTAAAATAAACACTAAAACGGTTCCCATAAGTTGGTGCTAAATTTTTATGGATAAAAAAAGCATAAGTTGGATTGATATTTAAATCCACAGAGTTGCCGGTGAAGCTGTCTTTTAAATAAACAGCTTTGTTTTTAAAACTGCTGGATAGGTCGGTCAGCTTTAATTTGTAATTTCCATCTGCCAGCGCATCCACAAAAATAGCTACGGTACTAACTTTTTTTACTGAAGGTAAGGCACTTACAGCCAACGGTTTTTTTTCGCTTTTGCTTAAAGCGGATAAAGAAACGGCTGCATTGGTGCTGGCTAAATCATCGACATCTTCTTCTGGCCGGTAATCTTCCTGCTGGCCATCTTTAAATGTAAGTAAAATATCGTCCTGGTTTAAGCTGTCTTTTTCCAGGTTCAGCCTTAAAAAATCTATGGCCAAAGGCGTTTTTCCACCTAAAACACTTGGGTTGGAAGTATCGCTTGCTTTTGCAGCTTCTGTAAAAGTTAATGTCGGGTTTGCTGAATTCACTTTCACAAAAAAGCCTTGCCCGGAAGCAATGTAACGCGTAGCCGAACCAGTATTAGTGCCACCTTTAGTATAAGTGCCGTAGTTTTTAGTTACCGGATCGAGGATATAAACGGTTTGGTTAATATTGGTTAATGCAATTGCCGAACCAGTTGCACCGGCTAATTCCCAATCAATTGCCGAAGCGTACGGGTTTCCAACCAAATTAAAACCATCATTAGTTTCTGCTTTGTTATTGTATGATAAGTAACCAGTTGCAGCACCGTAAGGCGCAGTAACCGTGATGCTGCCCTGACTAAGCAAGCCTTTATAAGTTAGCGTAACATCCTCCGGAGTGGCAAAAGGTGCAGCAGTTTTATTGCTGACGTTATTGATACGGTCTCCCCGAAAAAACAAAAGGAAGCCGTTGCCCGCAGTCAGATAATCTTGTGTGGCAACAGAGTGGTTTTTGCTGATACTGCTGATTGGCACAAAATCCTGCAAAGCACTCGTTGCGGCAGTTTCGTTATATTTCCAAATCGTTGGTCCGTTTGCAGGTGATGCATCGAAACCATTACCCGTTCCGCCAGCTCCGGTAATCAGGATTTGATCCTGTAACCTGCTAAAATAAAATCGGCGCAAACCCGTATTTGCATTGCTAATTTGGTAAACCGGCGAAGAAAGCAAGCGGTAACTTCTGCGGGAAATATCGCTGCCTTTTATAAAACGCTGCACAAAAACAGAATCGGTGATGGAAGAAGCACCTAAATTGTTTACCCGCGCTGTCCCGGCTTCGGTAGAAATCAATGTTAAGTTACTTGCTGCGTTTAAAATATTGGCCGAAGTGCCGCCGTTCAAATCTACCACATTATTTACTTCCAACGGATTGCCTAAAGTAATGGTACCATTACGTGTTTGTGTATAAGTTTTAAGCGAACGGCTGGCCGCATCTGTTTGGTTAAAATAAAGCGTGGCGTTGCTACTCGTTACATCGTTACCGATAATTAAGTTTGATGCTAATGAGCCGGTTAAATTGCCATTTGCGTTCATGGCAATAGAACCGGTAAGCTTTAAAGTTCCGCTTCCGATATTAAAAGTTCCGTTGGTAAGTGTGCATGTGTTTCTTACCTGAAGTAAGCCGCCATCAAGCAAATTAACAGAACCGGATGCTTTGTTTACCACCAAATTATGGATCACGTTTTCGCCATTAAGCTGAGAAAACCGAAGGTTGACAGCGGCAGCGGTTCCGTTCAATGTTAGATCTGTAAATTGATAAGCGTTGGTAGCTGGTTGTTGTGCCAGATAACCATCGCCTGTAATGGTTCCGGCAGAGGTGCTGGTACCAACTGTAAAAGTTTGGTTTCCGTTCGCAGACTTCCCAGAAGGCAAATACAGTTTACATTGGTTTTGCAAAGATAAAGTTTGGTTGATCGTGATCGTACTATCGATAGTAGCTCCGTTTGGACGCGTAACCGTAAAGTTCCTGAAACCAGAACCGCCGGAATTAAAAAGAATGCTGTTGCCCGAACCGCTAATTTGTACATCGCTGGTAGTACTGCCGGTAATTTTTCCGCTCCCCGAAAGGTTATTTTTAATGTCCAGCAGATTGTAGTTGGCAATCCGCAACTCATTGCCATAATTTAGGGTGAGGTTTCCTAAAATATTAACCGTATTGTAAGCAGACGTTGTTCCGGTAACCTGGAAAATACCATAACTGCTGCTGGTTTTATCAACCACAATGTTGCCGTAAAACATCACCGCATTTGCACTTGCCAGTGTGATATTTTCCGTTCCGAATAATGTAAAAGTATACGTGCTTCTTTTATTGGCTAAATTTAATGAACCCGAACTAACGGTAATGCTCCTGTTGATGGTGATGGATAAATCAGCACTAAACTCTAAAGCAGCATTGGTGATGAACAGTTGCGCCAGGTTCCATGTTCCAGTTCCAGACCAAGTACTATTACTTCCGGTTAAAGCTAAACCTACGCCTTGCGTACTGCTTAACCAGAAGTTAATATTGCCGTTGTTAACAATGTTGCCTTTGATATTGAAACGGATATTATTTGCTGCGGAAGGCGAAGCTTGCAAGCTGCTGCCTGACGAAACGGTTAAACTTAAAACCCCGGCGGTAACATTGGCGGCATCCATCAAAACGGTTGCGTTTGCTGCAATCACCACATCGTCCGAAGAACCTGGTTTTACGCCGCCAATCCAAGTAGTGCCATCGTTCCAGTTGCCGCCCGTGCTGGTAGAAGTAATGGTGGCTGCATCAGCGTAAAAAATAGTGCATAAAAGAAGCATGGCGCAGAAAATTACATTCCTGCAATTGAGTGTTAATGCTGCTTTTATCGGTTGATTGTACAAATGCTTTACTTCAGAAAAAATGATTTCCGAAATAAAGATAAACACTTATCTCACTTTAAAGAAGAAATAATTAACTAATAGATAAAAAATAATTAATAAAGCAATTAAACTGGCAGTTTTGGCTAAGTAATCGCCGTGTTTTACATAAGATGTAAGGTCGCTATTTAGATTGATGTCTTGCTTAATTGCATCCTGCGTCCACCATTTGGTTTGCTTTACAACATCGCCGCGCTGGTTAATAAAAGCAGATAGACCTGTATTCCCAGATTGGCAAACCCAACGCCGTGTTTCGATAGCCCGTAATTTGGCGTAATCCAAATGCTGGTCTTTACCGGAAGTGTTTTCCCACCAGCCATCATTCGTAATAATCGCAATAAATTGTGCTCCTTTTAGCACGTATTTTCCTACGTATTCTCCATAAATCGATTCATAACAAATAACCGGTGCTGCACCAATTCCGCTTTGCGAGTAAAAAACTGTCGGTTCATCCTGTTTGCCATAACCGCCGGTGCTTCCACCCAAATGTGAAAAAACCGGTTTCAAAAAGGATAAGGCCGAACCAAAAGGCATTTGTTCTACGCCTGGAACTAATTTTGATTTATGATAAAATTGAACTTTGGCCGAGTTTTCAATATTTACGGCTGCATCAAAGTGATCTATAAATACATTATATCCGGGAATTTGTGAGGATGAAGGCGTCGGATCATGACTATAATATTTGTAAGATTCAATCCCCGTTAACACGTTCGCGTTTTTATATGGATAAAGGAAGCGTTGCACCTGCAAATAAGAATTATTGCTTCTGATCCGATCTTCATCAATGCCTTTTTCATCAAAAATTGCAGTTTCCGGCCAGATAATGAACTCGGTATTCGGTTGCGCAACTTTTTTAGAAAGTGTAATTAAAGTATTAATTTGATCGGAAGTGGATAACGTTCCAACTTTTTCATAAGGATCGATATTTGGCTGCACAACAACAATATTCGACGGATCTTCCTGCTCTTCATAACGATAATAAGTAAACAAAGAAAAACTCAGCGGCAGCAAAACTGCCAAAACCGTTGCCGCAACCAAACGTTGCCGATGCTGTTTTTGTCCCTGTTTTTTCAGGTTGAAATAGATCAGGAAAATCAGAATATTAACCAGCCAAATCCAAATCGTTCCGCCATAAACGCCCGTGTATTCGTACCATTGAATCCAACTATGACTGATGGCAAAACCGTTTCCCAAAGTCATCCAGGGGAAAGCCAAATCCCAGCTCTGGTGCAAATATTCGTAGCCAATCCACAAACAAACTAATCCGGCTAAACTCCAATTTAAAGACGCAACTTTCCGCAAACGATAATACAACCAGCAAGCCGTACTCATCAATAACGGTCCGAGCGAATACGGAATCAGCGAAATCGGAACAGCAACCAGCGCGCCAATGGTTTTGATAGAATTATAAACCCAATAAACCGAAAGCGTGTTCCAGATAAAAAAACCCAGAAATCCCAGCCAAAAAATCAAAAAACCTTTTCTGTTGGAGTTGGATTGTATAATTTCTTCCAGTAAAAGAAGCATCGGCACTAATCCTACAAAAAGTAAAAATGTGGTGTAAGGTGTTGGTGGCCAGGCTATCCACATTAATAAACCGGAAAGTATGGCGAGGAGAAATTTGTTTTTCATTAAGGAAGAGAGCAATTGGGTGGTATTTCTTTCCGAGTATTGTTAGCTATAAAATTCTATAAGTACTTTCGATAATGCAATCGAAAATGTTACCTTATTTGGAATACCATTAATGAAAAATAAAGAACAAGCATGAGGCTCGTTATTTTTAAAAGCTTTGTATTGTCTTGTTTTTAAAGGTGCATAAGCTACAAACGCCTCGAAGCTGTCATTTTTTTCACAATTACTACTATTTGGAATAATGCCTAATAGTATGCGATCGTTATTTGTATAACCAACATCGAAATACATTTTGTTTGCAATTACATTTTCAGGTAAGAAAGTTGAGAGGCTAACTTCTATTCCGTTTTCTGATGGAAAGTTTGATGCTAAAGTATTAAACGAAATTGTCGTTGGCACATTTGCAGATTTAATAAGTTGTCCACCTGACCAAATTTCATACTTACTTGAAGTAAATTGAAATTGACCTAAAGTTACATATTGTCGTTCACTAAACTTGTCGTACATAATATGCTTTTGATGTTTATTTATAGTAATGCAATTCTGTATTTCTGTCAAACATGTGTAGCACAATTTTTTCAGTCTGACTGTTTTGAATAAAAATTGTAATGCCGTAATCCTCAAAGGTGTTTCCGAATTTGTCTTTACCAAATCCACGGAGTATAATGGAGGAATTATCGTGTTGAATAATTTTCATTTGTTTTGGCGTCATTTGAATATTATCGCCCCAAAAAGAATGATTTCCATCGAGATTGTAGGTCGTAACCAAATATGAATCAGGTAATGCTGAGTTTGTACTAATATGAAGACCACGCCAACAGTCATCAACTCTTCCTGTTTCAGTACCTTTCTCAAATCTTACATGTGAACTCGATGTAAACTTATATTCTGAAATGTCAATTTTCTGTTCCACAGATTTGGGTTTTAAGAAATCAAATAGTTTCATTTAGATTTTAGTATGAAGTTATCATGTTGAACAATTGTAAGCTTGTAACATTTTATGCTTACAAGTCAATTGTCGTTGTCCGTCTTATTCTGGTTACCTGATTCTCGCTGCCATTAGCACCTGCAATAACGATTACAAACTCACCTTTAACAGTATGTGTTTCGTAATAAGTCTTTACTTCTGTTAAGGTTCCACGAACGGTTTCTTCAAATAATTTGGTGAGTTCACGGGAAACGGAAACCTGCCGGTCGGCACCAAAATGCGTAATCATTTCGTCCAAAGTTTTTAATAAACGGTGCGGCGATTCGTAAAAAATCATCGTCCGTTCTTCTTCCTTTAAACTTAAATAACGTGTTTGTCGGCCTTTTTTAACGGGTAGAAATCCTTCAAAAATAAAGCGGTCGTTTGGTAAACCGGAATTGACCAATGCTGGGACAAAAGCCGTTGCGCCAGGCAAACATTCAACCGCAAAATTATTTTTTAAAGCTTCGCGGACTAAATAAAATCCAGGATCAGAAATCGCTGGCGTTCCGGCATCAGAAATGAGCGCAATCTGCTTTCCTTCGCCTAAAAACTTCATAATTTCTTGTGTAGATTGGTGTTCGTTATGTTGATGATGCGAAAAAACTTTCTTACTGATTTCAAAATGTTTCAGCATCGGCGCAGATGTGCGCGTATCTTCTGCCAAAATCAAATCCACTTCTTTTAAGATGCGGATGGCGCGGAAAGTCATGTCTTCGAGGTTGCCAATTGGCGTTGGTACGAGGTAAAGTTTGCCGTTCATTTGAGTTATAAGTGGTAAGTTTTACGTTGTGAGTTAGAAAAACCGTACGCAAAAAACTCAAAACTTAAAACGTACAACTCAAAACTCATCCTATCTTTGCCAAAAATTAAAATAATGCTGCAAGTTAATTATATCCGCGAAAACCGGGAAAAGGTTTTGGAACGTTTGGCTGTAAGAAATTTTAAACAGCCAGAATTGGTTGATGAAATTTTGGCTTTGGATGAGCAACGCCGATCAACGCAAATTAAGCTTGAAAACGTATCCGCAGAAGCAAACTCCGCAGCAAAAAAAATTGGCGAACTGATGCGCAACGGCAAAAAAGAAGAAGCCGAAACGCTAAAAAATCAGACTGGAACCTGGAAAAATGAAATCAAAATTTTAGGTGATGACTTAGCTGCGCTGGAAAACCGCCAGCAGCAGATGCTGTTTTTACTGCCTAATTTACCGCATAGTTCTGTACCGAAAGGAACAACACCGGAGGAAAACGAGGTGGTTTTAGAAAACGGCGAAAAACCAAACCTGTCCGAAAATGCCTTGCCGCATTGGGAACTCGCCGCAAAATATAATCTGATTGATTTTGAACTAGGCGTGAAAATTACTGGTGCCGGTTTCCCGGTTTATAAAGGAAAAGGAGCGAAATTGCAACGTGCGCTGATTGCTTTTTTCTTAGATGAAGCCGAAAAAGCCTGTTACGATGAACGCATGTTGCCTTTGCTGGTTAACGAAGCATCTGGTTTTGGAACCGGACAACTGCCTGATAAAGAAGGACAAATGTATTTTGTGGGAGAAGATAAACTATTTTTGATCCCGACTGCGGAAGTGCCAATCACCAATTTATACCGCGATGTTATTTTGAAAGAAGAAGAATTACCGATCAAAAATTGCGGTTATACGCCTTGTTTCCGCCGGGAAGCTGGTTCTTACGGCGCACATGTTCGCGGTTTAAACCGTTTGCACCAGTTTGATAAAGTGGAAATTGTGCAAGTTGCGCATCCCGAAAAATCTTATGAAATTTTAGAAGAAATGAGTTTGCATGTGCAATCTTTACTGCAGAAATTAGAATTACCTTATCGTGTTTTGCGTTTATGCGGCGGCGATATGGGTTTTACCGCGGCTTTAACTTACGATATGGAAACCTGGAGCGCGGCACAACAACGCTGGCTGGAAGTTTCTTCGGTTTCTAACTTTGAAACTTTCCAAAGCAACCGTTTAAAATTGCGTTTCCGTAACAGCGAAGGTAAAAATCAACTGGCGCATACTTTAAATGGAAGTGCATTGGCTTTGCCTCGGATTCTAGCCACTTTGTTAGAAAATAATCAAACGGAAAATGGGATTAAAATTCCGGAAGTTTTGGTGCCTTATACCAAGTTTGAGTTTATTGATTGATGCTTTTTTTATGGGGATAAAAACAGTATCAATCAAATTATCAAGAGTTATTTAGCAGGTTAATCAGTGTTTTAGTTACTTGATCGGTAATGGCAGGTTTCAAAGTTCCTGCCTTGCGGACAATTATGTTTTTGTCAGCAGTAAAAATTCTTGTAGGACGAACGTTAGAATCAACAGGCAAAGAACCCTCCTTAAAATCATCATTCGAAATAGTTATTGCAAATTGATCCTTGGTTTGCTTACTTGTAACCTGACATAAAATTATATCATTACCCATCAGATTAGCTAACACAAAAGCTGGTCGTTTTTTGCTGCCGGATAAATCCGAAAACGGAAAAGGGATCACAACTACATCGCCTTTTACAAATTCTGCCATGCCAAATCTTCTTCTGGTGTTAACCAATCTTTAGCCAAAACAGCTTCACTTGCAAAATGAGTGAAAATTTGGCTGGTCAGCTTTTCGGCTTCTTCAACTGTAAAAGCGATTACTTCTACTTGCTTGCCAACAAAGTTTTCTGGCAAATTAATAGTAATGTTTTGATTTTCAGCTTTGATTACAGTCCGTATCATAAACAAATATACAATTGTGAATACTTCTTTTACCAATATAAAACCGGAATTAATTTATGTAGCCTCCTACTTCACAATCTCAAAAACTGCCTGCACCTGATAACTCAATTTAATCTTCTTAAAATCAATATCAGGTTCTGTCGGTTCGGCATTTGCGGTCTTCATCATGGCACGAAAAACCGGTTGTTGCATCGGTTCGTTGTTAATTTCTTGAATGTCGATTGCCCCGCCTAATTTTTCGCCAATTCCGTTTAATAAAAAGGTTGCTTTGGCTTGTGCGGCTTTTAAGGCTTTCAATTTGAGTTCGCTTTTTAAAGCTTCGATTCCCGAGTAATCATAACCATCAATTCCGGTCGACTCGATGCCTTTATCATCCACCGCATCTAAAATTTTGTTGACTTTGTTCAGGTCTTTCAGCTTTAAACGATATTGTTTGGAAGCCAGGAAATCAGCGTTTTTCTTCTTTTCCGGTACGTAATTATAGGAAGATAAATTGCTGATGGTAAAGTCTGCTTTGGCAATTCCGGCATCGTTTACGGCTTTCTGCAACTGACTTTCTAAAGTTGAAATACTTACTTTGGTTTTTCCGTTTAAATATTCTTTTAATGAAATGCTGAAGTAAATAATATCGGGCGTAACTTCTGTTTCGGCGTTTCCGGTTACGGTTATTTTTCTGCGGAGGTCAACAGCTTGAGCAAAAGTTGAGGTTGCGAAAAAAGAAATCAGTATAAAAGTGAAAAGCTTTTTCATGGTTCAGGTTTTGTTTTGATAGACGATTGTTTTAAGGATTAGTCGTACCGAAAATAGACTTTTTAAGCAGAAAGCGTTTAACTTGTTATTATTCAAGCAGAAGAAACTTAATGGTGTGCTTTTTTTATGCCGGTAAAAGAAGCATTCCTATTACAGATACCACAGCAGTAGCTTGTAACATCAGAAAGGTCATCGCCAGAAAGATAGCCGCTCAGGAGCGGTAGGCTGAATGCCGCCCGGAGGCGATCCGGCAATCTTGATTTTTGGTTCTTTTGATCAAGCAAAAGAACGTACAAGAAAAAGTTATGAAGATCCTTCGACTCCGCTCAGGATGACAAGGCGTAGAAATAGTAAATCGAAAACCTATTCTTCTACAACTTCACTATTCGGTTGTGGTTCTTCTTTGATATCTTCCTTAAAATACTTCTTTTGGTTGAGTAAAATTAATACTACGCCAATCGAAATCGCCGCATCGGCAATGTTAAAAACCGGCCTGAAAAAGATATATTCTTCTCCGCCCCAAACTGGCACCCAAGGAGGGAATATGCCCGATAACAGTGGGAAATAAAACATATCCACCACGCGGCCTTGAAACAAAGGCGCATAATGGTACATTAAACCATAAAACGCCGAATCGATTATATTGCCCAAAGCACCGGCAAAAATAAGGGCAATATTAAGGATCAATCCACGATGGTATTTGTGTTGGATCAAGTAAACCAAACCATAAGCAATAGCCGAAACCGCCAGGATGCGGAACAGCGTTAAAGCATATTTACCTGCTTCGCCGCCCAATTCCCAGCCAAAAGCCATACCGTTATTTTCGGTATAATGCAAAAAGCCGCGGTTGCCTAAAAGCTTAATTTCCTGGCCAATGTACATGTGTGTTTTTACCCATGTTTTCAGGATTTGATCGGCCAGAACAATAAAAGCAGCAATTAAAAAAGGCTTGGTATAAGTTACTTTCATTTAATACTGCTTCATTTTGGCTTCCATGCTTAACGTGGTATGCGGCACGGCACGTAAACGTTCTTTCGGGATCAATTTCCCGGTTTCTTTACACAATCCGTAAGTCCGGTTTTCAATCCGGCCTAAAGCTGCTTCCAGTTGTTCAATAAATTTTTTCTGGCGGGAAGCTAATTGGTTAATCTGCTCTTTTTCCATTGTAGCAGAACCATCTTCCAAGGTTTTATAAGTGCCGGAAGTATCATCAGTACCGTTAGAATTTGGGCTGCTCAAAGAAGAAGTTAAATTATTCAGCTCTTGTTTGGCTATGCGTAGTTTTTCTAAAATTAGGTCTTTAAATTCTTTCAGTTCAGTATCAGAGTACCTGTTTTTGGTGTTTTGTTCTGTATTCATATTACTTTAGTTCTGCTTTAGTTATATCAATTAATAGTTCCTCGTCGTTTATAATCACTCTTTCACCTTCATTTAACTGTGTAACCAATACCAAATCGGATGCTAAAATTTCGGCGCAAATATAGGATAAATTATTTCTTACCGCCTGTGCTACAATAGTTTTATCCTCAATGCGTACGGTTATTTTGTCCGTTACTTCATACGCTTTATTCTTGCGTAAATTTTGGATCCGATTGACCAGTTCGCGCGAAATTCCTTCCTGTTTCAGCTCCTCGGTCAAGGCTACATCCAATGCAACCGTTAATTTTCCAAGCGAAGCAACCTGCCAGCCCGGAACATCTTCAGCCGTAATTTCTACATCAGATAAAGTCAGGAAATGTGAGGTTTGAGGTATGAGGATTTCTCCTTTTTGTTCCAATTCTACAATTTCTGGCTGTCCGAATTTGCCAATTGCTTCCGCCACCAACTTCATATCTTTCCCAACTTTTTTGCCCAAAGCTTTAAAATTTGGCTTGATTTTTTTGCTGATAAAAGAAGCATCGTCAGTAATATACTCGATATTTTTGATGTTGGTTTCCGATAAGATTAAATCCTTTACCTGCTCCACATGTTGCTGAAATAACGGATCCAAAATCGGCAGCAAAATCTTGCTTAAAGGCTGACGAACATTGATGCCAACTTTTTTCCGAAGTGAAAGTGTAAGCGAAGAAATATCCTGCGCCAACTGCATCCGTTCTTCCAAATCCTTATCAACCAGATTGTTATGATAAGTTGGAAAATCCGCCAGATGCACCGATTCAAAATTTTCTTTTTGGGTGATCGAATTCAAATCGCTAAACAATCGTTCGGCAAAAAACGGTGCAATTGGCGACATGAGTTTAGCAATCGTAACTAAACAAGTGTATAAAGTTTGATAAGCCGAAAGTTTGTCTTCACTGTAATCACCTTTCCAAAAACGGCGTCTGCTTAACCGAACGTACCAGTTGCTTAAATGCGCATCTACGAAATCCTGGATGGCGCGTGCTGCTTTTGTCGGCTCAAAATCAGCATAAAAACCGTCAACTTCCTGGCTCAAAGTGTTTAATAACGATAAAATCCAGCGGTCAATTTCCGGCCGGTTTTGCAGTTCGATGTCGGCTTCTTCGTACTTAAATTGATCAATATTGGCGTACAAAGCGAAGAAAGAATATGTATTGTAAAGCGTACCGAAAAACTTGCGGCGCACTTCGTCCAAACCTTCTATGTTGAATTTCAAGTTGTCCCAAGGCGAAGCATTGCTGATCATGTACCAGCGCGTGGCATCCGCACCATGTTGTGCAATTGTTGCAAACGGATCAACGCCGTTGCCTAAGCGCTTGCTCATTTTGTTGCCGTTTTTATCCAGCACCAAACCGTTGGAAATCACGTTTTTATAAGCCACATTATCCATCAACATCACAGCGATGGCGTGCAACGTAAAAAACCAGCCTCGCGTTTGGTCAACGCCTTCTGCAATAAAATCTGCCGGAAAAGAGGTTTCGAAAGCTTCCTTGTTTTTAAATGGAAAATGATGTTGCGCATACGGCATCGCGCCAGAATCAAACCAAACATCGATTAAATCGGGTTCGCGGAACATTTTTTTGCCGGTTGCAGAAACGAGAATCACATCATCCACAAACGGACGGTGCAAATCTGTCAACACAAAATTTGGTGGCATAAAAGAAGCATCGATGGATTTCTGGATTTCCTGATTCAAATCATCCATCGAACCGATACAAATTTCTTCCGAACCATCTTCACTTCGCCAAATCGGCAGCGGCGTTCCCCAATATCTGGAACGGGATAAATTCCAGTCAACTAAATTTTCCAGCCAATTACCAAAACGCCCGGTTCCGGTTGATTCCGGTTTCCAGTTGATGGTTTTGTTCAGTTCCACCATGCGCTCTTTTACGGCGGTAGTTTTTATAAACCAGCTATCAAGTGGATAATATAAAATCGGTTTATCGGTGCGCCAGCAATGCGGGTAACTGTGCTCGTATTTTTTTACGTCGAAAGCCTTATTATCTTCTTTTAATTTTATTGCGATTAAAACATCGGTCGCTTTAAAATCCAGATTGGCGCGTTCGGCATCGCTATAATATTCTTCTTTGACGAATTTTCCGGCAAAATCGGTTACTTCATCCACAAACTTTCCTTGCTTGTTTACCAACGGAACATCTTTCCCATTTTCATCTTTCACCAAAACCGAAGGAACGCCATTTGCGCGCGCGACACGAAAGTCATCCGCACCAAAAATAGAAGCAGTATGCACAATTCCAGTTCCGTCATCAGTCGTAACAAAATCACCGGGAATTACGCGGAAAGCATTTTGCTCCAGATCTTCGTTGGAAACATACGGCATCAACTGATGATAGCGCAAACCAACCAATTCTGCACCTTTAAATTCAGCAGCAACTTCCCAGGGGATAATTTTATCGCCGGATTTATAGTCGGTAAAAGAAGCATTTTCGCCTTCTTTTTTAAAGTATTGATGGATCAAATCTTTCGCCACAACCACGCTAACCGGCGCGTGAGTGTATGGATTAAAGGTTCTTATCTTGACGTAAGTAATTTTATCGCCAACGGCCAGTGCACAATTGGACGGCAAAGTCCAGGGCGTAGTTGTCCAGGCTAAAATTGTGGTATCTTCTGTTTCTTCTTCAAATAAAACCGGAATTAACGGATGAATTTGATTATTGATCAGATGAAATTCTGCCGTAACCGAAGTGTCTTTTACGTTACGATAACAGCCTGGCTGGTTCAGTTCGTGCGAACTCAAACCTGTTCCGGCAGCCGGCGAATATGGCTGAACGGTGTAACCTTTATACAACAAATCTTTTTTGTGGAATTCCTTTAAAATCCACCAAAGGGTTTCGATGTATTCGTTTTTGTAGGTGATGTACGGATCTTCGAGGTCAACCCAATAACCCATTTTTTCGGTCAGGTCGTTCCAAACATCGGTGTATTTTAATACTTCGCGGCGGCATTCGGCATTGTAATCTTCAATGGAAATCTTTTTGCCGATGTCGTCTTTGGTAATCCCTAAAGCTTTTTCTACGGCCAATTCTATAGGCAAACCGTGTGTGTCCCAGCCGCCTTTACGTTTTACCTGGAAACCTTTCAGCGTTTTATATCTGCAAAAAATATCCTTGATGGAACGCGCCATTACATGGTGTATGCCGGGCATTCCGTTGGCAGAAGGCGGTCCTTCGTAAAAAGTGTAAGGTTTGCTGGCCGGGCGACTGCTGATACTTTTTTCGAAGATGTTGTTCTGCTTCCAAAATTCCAGCACTTCGTTACCGATTTCTGATAAGTTAAGCTGCTTATATTCCTTGTACATCAATACGTTTACCTCTGGTTTTTGAGGTGCAAAAATACGTTTTTAAAGCCGGATTTTGATTCTTTCGAGCAAAAAGAAGCGCCTCACCCCAGCCCTCTCCGAAGGAGAGGGGGTTAGCTGCACAGGTTTTTCAAGTCCCTCGCCCCTGGAGAGGGATTTAGGGTGAGGCTTTTAAACCGATAAAAACAGCATCGTAAATTTCTGCATATCATTTCAAATGTTTTAGTTTAGAAACATGTTACACAAAACCCGCGGCATCGTATTAAAAACAACAGATTACAGCGAAAGCAGCGTGGTGGTACAAATTTTTACTGAGAGGTTTGGTCTGCAGGCTTACCTCATCAACGGCGTAAAAAAGCCGAGGGCGAAGATTAGCCGGAACATGCTGCAACCACTGCATTTGCTGGATATGGTGGTTTATCATAAGCTGAACGGCAACATCCAGCGGGTTGCTGAATTGAAAAACTCGCCGATTTTAACCACGGTCCCTTATAATATTGTAAAAAGTTCGCTGGTTATTTTTTTGAATGAAGTGCTTTACAAAGCCATCAAACAGGAATCCGCAGATGAAAACCTGTTTAATTTCATTTTTTACTCGATTGAATGGTTAGACCACCAGGAGCAAGGGCTGGCTAATTTCCACTTGCTGTTTTTAGTGCAGTTAAGTCGGTATTTAGGTTTTCACCCCGAAAGGAGCGAAGCGGGCACTGCCGCATATTTTGATTTAAAAGATGGTTTGTTTGTTTCATCAAAACCAGAACACAACTTGTTTTTGGCGCCGCCTTACACGCAATATTTTAATTTATTGATCGGCAGGAATTATGAAGAACTGCCTGAAATACGTTTGCCAAACGAGATCCGCAGGTATTTGCTCGACCGTTTGCTGGAATATTACGCGCTGCATATTGATAGCTTTGGGCAAGTCAATTCGCATGAAGTGCTGGAAGAAGTGTTAGGCTGAAGAAGAAATATAATTATACTTCGTGCCCTAAAACATGTTTTTTGATAAATTCAATCCCAGCTTCAGAAAACGTTGGCCCTGCGGTTTGGATAACTGTTCCGTCTGGCTGAATTTCTAAATCCACATACATCTCGTTATCCAAATGTACTTTTAACTGGTTCTGGATTTTTTCTACCCAGCAAGTCAATTCCCTTTCCGAGTAGTTCATTGTAAACTCATACTTGCCATCTTGGGCACTATTTGCAGCGTCTGACATGATTTTTGTTTTTGATCAATAACACCATTTACCAACAGATGTTTATCGGTGTGTTTAAATTTGGTTTGATAAATTCTCCATGCTTCTTTTATCACACTAAAACCTGCAGCATGGCGCACCACATAGGTTTACAGGCATAAAAGAAGCATCATAAACATGATATGTTTGTGTGCGTTGAGGCCGTTTTGCTTCTAAAAATTTAATTAAAATAACTCTTTTTTTTCGCATACGTATAAAGGCGTTCTAACAAAACCTTAATTGAAATTTTATGGCCTATTTTAAAATCAAAAAAAATAGTAGCCGGTCCTTATATTTTTATAGCTGCGTTATCCTCCTTTATTTTCTAATACCGGCAGTTGCATTTGCACAGGCACCGGAAATGAAATTCCAGCAGATTAGCATCGAGCAGGGCTTATCCAACAGTTATGTTTATGTAACTTATCAGGATAGTCGCGGCTTTATTTGGTTTGGCACCAGGAATGGTTTGAACCGTTACGATGGCAAACAAATAAAAGTTTACCGCAATAACCCGAACGATACGGTTAGTTTGAGTGATAACACCATCAGAAGCATTACCGAAGACCATCAGCACCAATTGTGGGTTGCTACAGTAGATGGGCTAAACCGTTTTGATGTTGCTAAAAACGCCTTTGTCCGTTATAAAAACAACCCTTTAAACAGCAAGAGCATTAGCGGCAATGTGGTGAGTTGCGTTTTTGAAGACCAGCAAAATAACTTATGGGCGAGTACCGAAAACGGCGGGCTTAACCTTTTCGACAGAAATAAAAACAGTTTTATCCATTTTAAACACGACCCGAAAAACAAGGCCAGCATCAGCAGTAATATGGTGAGTGTTGTTTTTGAAGATGCTGAACATCGTCTTTGGATTGGGACAGATTCGGGCCTAAATCTATTCAACAGAAATACTAAAACGTTTACGTTGATCAAAAACCATTTCGCAAATGATCAAACCAATGCCTGCAACGTCATAACGCTGATTAAAGAAGATCAGCATAAAAACTTATGGCTGGGCACCAAAGATGCCGGCGTAGTAGTTTATAATTTAAAGCAGAAAAAATTTAAGCAATACCAGCACGATGTTAAAAACGAAGGAAGCTTATCTGGCAACCAGATGACTTTATCGGGCTTGCTGGTGGACCATAAAGGCCAGGTTTGGATTGGAACAATTAACGAAGGGTTGAACCTTTATAACCCGGAAAGCGATTCCTTTTTTCATTACCGGCACCAGGCTTATGATCCATCAACCCTGGCGCAATTGTCGGCTTCTGGTTTGTTTGAGGATAAGCAAGGCGATTTATGGGTTGGAACCGGCCGGGGCGGCATTAGTTTGTACATGCTAGGTGCTTATAAATTTAAACTTTACCGGCAGGAAAAAGAGGCACAATCGTTAAGTTTTAGTGATGTAAAATCGCTTTGCGAGGACAATGAAGGCCGCATTTGGGTTGGCACAGATGGCGGCGGCCTTAACCTTTTCGACCGTAAAAAAAGCATTTTTAAACATTACCGGCATGATGAACTGAATGTAAAAACCATTGGTTCTGATGCGGTAATGAATATAATGCAAGACAAAGACAAAAATATTTGGGTGAGTACTTGGGCCGGCGGCTTAAACTTGCTGGATCCCAAAAAAGGGATTTTTACCCGTTTAAAAAATATTCCCGGCGATAGCACTTCCATTACTTCAAATTCGGTTTTAAAAACATTTCAGGATAGCAAAGGCAATATTTGGGTTGGCACTTACGGCGGCGGCATCAACCTGCTCGATCCAAAAACGCGCCGGTTTAAGCCTGTTACCAAAGATGCAAATGGTAATACTGTTTTTATCGGCAAAAATGTTTTTTCTATTGCTGAAGACAAGGCGCAAAATATTTGGTTCGGCACAGACGATGGCGGTTTAAACTGCTATAACTTAACCACCAAACGCTTTAGCCATTATTTTGACAAAACAGAAAAGCACCCTGATATCCGCGTAATATTTACCGATAGCAAAGGCAGGCTGTGGGTTGGCCAAAACGGCCTTTACATTTTTGACCAGGTAAAAAAAGCATTTTCACTTTATGCAGGCCAGAAGGGATTAGCCAAAGATTTTATAAAAGGGATTACGGAAGATGAACGCAGAAACCTCTGGGTATCGACAATTAGCGGTCTTGTCCGCTTTAATCCGGACACTAAAGCTTTCAAAGAATTTAACACGGCCGATGGTTTACAGGGAATTGAGTTTGAAGCGAACGCCTATTTAAAAACCCGCGACGGCGAAATGTTTTTTGGCGGTACAAACGGCTTAAACACTTTTTATCCTAAAAATATCACCACCAACACTTTTGTACCGCCAGTGTATATTACGGGCTTTCAGATTTTTAATCAAGAGGTAGTTCCGGGCGCAATAAATTCACCGTTGCGGACTGATATCACCTCCACCAAAACCATCACCCTAAATTATAAGCAGTCTTCTTTATCGTTTGATTTTGCTGCGTTAAACTACGTAGTGCCACAAAATAACCAGTATGCCTACAAATTAGAAAATTTTGACAAAGACTGGATTCCTACCGGAACAACAAAAAAAGCCTTTTTTACAAATTTAGATCCCGGCGAATATGTTTTTAGGGTGAGGGCCACAAACAACGACGGCGTTTGGAACAACCAGGGAACGGCCATCCGCATCATCATTACGCCGCCGTTTTGGGCAACCTGGTGGTTCCGGATACTGTTTTTATGCCTTATTTTTTGGTGCTTGTTCCGCATTTACCGTTTCCGGATGAACCGCATTAAACGCCAGAAAGCATTTTTAGAAAAGCAGGTGAAAGAGCGGACACTGGAAGTTGTGCAAAAAGCAGAAGAGCTGGATGCACAATCCCGGCATTTGGAAAAGCTAAACCAGGATTTGCAGCAGCAAAAAGAGCAGGAGCAATTGGCCAGAAAAGAAGCGGAAAAGGCCAACCAGGCAAAAAGTATTTTTTTGGCTACGATGAGCCACGAGATTCGTACACCAATGAACGGCATTATCGGCATGAGTTCGCTTTTAGGCGAAACGCAATTAGACCAGGAGCAACGCGAATATGCAGATACCATTGTCAGTTGCGGCGAGGGCTTGTTAAACGTGATCAACGATATTTTGGATTTCTCTAAAATAGAATCAGGCAAAATGGACTTGGAGCACGAAGATTTCGACCTGCGGCACGCAATTGAGGAAGTGATGGATTTGTTCCTGCAAAAAGTGGCAGAAAAAGGTATTGATCTGCTGTACCAAATTGATTTTAATGTGCCGTCTCACATCGTTGGCGATAGCTTGAGGCTTAAACAAATATTGATCAACTTAATTAACAACGCTATAAAATTTACAGCAAAGGGCGAAGTATTTGTTCAGGTTTTTCTTTTGCGGGAGATGGAAGCCGGACAAATCGAAATAGGCATCAGCGTAAAAGATACCGGTATCGGCATTCCAGAAGATAAACTGAACAGCTTGTTCAAAGCCTTTAGCCAGGTGGATTCTTCCACTACCCGGAAATATGGGGGCACAGGTTTAGGCTTGGTCATTAGTCAGCGGCTGGTAGAACTCATGGGCGGGCAAATTTCGGCACAAAGCCAATACGGCGAAGGCTCTGCGTTTAACTTTTCATTTTTAACAAGTGTTGCAACAAATCCCGTACACCTACCGCCAGGTTGTAATATCAGCGGTATGGAAGGCAGCGAAATTTTAATTGTAGATGATAACCAAACCAACCTAACTATTTTACAAAGCCAGTTAGGGCAATGGGGTTTTGTGCCGGTTGCTGTTTTAAACGGACACGATGCTTTAAAAACTTTAGCTGCTGATAAAAGCATCAAGTTAGTGATTACTGATATGAGCATGCCCGAAATGAACGGCGTTGAACTGGCGCAGGAAATTAAAAAAATACAGGCTAATATGCCGGTTATTATGCTTAGCTCGATAGATAATGAAACCAGGAAAAAGTTTTCGGGCTTGTTTTCGGCGATACTAACCAAGCCTGTAAAGCAGCATAATTTGTGCAGAAGTATACAAACTTCGCTGAAATACCAAACTAACTTAGATGTAAAGCCGGAACAAGCAACTAAAATCCTTTCGGCAGATTTTTCGCAGGAGTTTCCATTACGGATATTGGTTGCCGAGGATAACCAGGTGAACCAAAAATTGATCATGCATATTTTCAATAAATTGGGTTACAAACCAGAACTGGCAGAAAACGGGGTAACTACTGTTCAGAAAGCAACCTCGCAGCAATACGACGTGATATTTATGGATATACAAATGCCCGAAATGGATGGATTGCAGGCGACGGCTCGAATCCGTGCAGAGTTAGCGCAGCAACCTTATATCATCGCCATGACTGCAAATGCAATGGTTGAGGATAAAGATATTTGTTTGGAAGCAGGTATGGACGATTATATTGCAAAACCCATGAAGTTAGAACATTTGGTAGCGATGCTTAAAAATGTATCTGCGCATTTTGATAGCAGTAAGTTTAATAATCCCGACCTGGCTCTGTAGTTCGTCTTGTATCATTTCAACAGCTTTATTTAAGGCGTAAAACAAATGCGCATTATTTTCATTTTTTTTTTGATGGTTACAACAGAGCTTCTATATTTGCAATCCCAAACGCAAGGGTGATTATCTCAAGTTGTTAACATAATACCAATAAAAAACTGGGAGAATAAACAACCAGGAAATTAACAAAAAAGGGGGCTTAGCTCAGCTGGTTCAGAGCATCTGCCTTACAAGCAGAGGGTCACTGGTTCGAACCCAGTAGCCCCCACCAAGGCATCCGGTCGGATGCCTTTTTTTATTTCATGTTTTTCGTGGATATGCTTAATTTCAATGCCGATATCAACTTTGGTATTGCAAACCCGACAAACATTTCAAAACTATAATCCTACACATTCAATGAAACTTAAATTATTTACCACGCTGTTTTTAATTGTTTTTGCCGGTCGGCTTCTGGCTCAAATGCCTGATTTAGAACGTGTAGAACCTGCTTTTTGGTGGACGGGGATGAAAAACCCAAAACTACAACTGCTTATCCACGGAAAAAATATAGCAGCGCATTCTGTAAAACTAAATTATCCAGGTGTGAAGTTGATAGAAGTTCACAAAGTTGAAAACCCTAACTATCTGTTTCTTAATCTGGAAATTAACCCTTCGGCAAAAACCGGCAGCTTTCCGATCATTTTCTCCTCCGCAGGAAAACAAAACCTCCAGTTTAAATACGAACTGAAAGCCCGAAACTTTTCGGCAAACCGTGCCCAAGGCGTTTCCAATAAAGATTTGATTTATCTTCTGATGCCCGATAGATTTTCAAACGGCGACCCAAATAATGACGTGGTTAAAAGTATGGAGGAAACTACTTTAAACCGCGATTCTATTTATCACCGGCACGGGGGCGATATCCAGGGTTTGATGAACCATTTGGATTATTTAAAAGATTTAGGCGTTACCACCGTTTGGATGACGCCCGAAATCGAAAATAACCAACCCCACGCCTCTTATCACGGTTACGCCGTTACCGATTATTATAAAATAGATCCGCGTTTCGGCACCAACGAATTATATAAAGCTTATGTTGAGAAATGCCACGCTTTAGGATTAAAAGTGATTAAAGATTTGGTTCACAATCACATCGGCACAGAATCCTGGCTAATCAAGGATATGCCGATGAAAAACTGGGTGCACCAATGGCCAACCTACACCAACTCCAACTTTCGCGATGCTGCGGTGATGGATCCGCATGCTTCTTTTATCGATAAAAAAATAATGCTCGATGGCTGGTTCGACCATAGCATGGCGGACATGAACGAAACGAACCCTTACGTGCAAAATTACCTCACCGAAAACCATATTTGGTGGGTAGAATATGCCGGGATTGATGGTTTCCGCTTAGATACTTATCCTTACAACGATGCAAAATATATGGCTAATTGGGCGAAAAAGGTTAAGGCCGAGTTTCCGCATTTTTCTATTTATGGCGAAACTTTGGTTTGGTCGGTAGCCAACCAGGCTTATTTCACACAGGGAAATACGGTGAACCGCGGTTTTGATACGCAATTGCCTGGCGTAACCGACGGACAAATAAAAGAGGCGATAAACGAAGCATTGAACGGAAAAACTGGCTGGACGGACGGCGTTAACCGTTTGTATGCTGTTTTGGCGCAGGATTTTATGTACCAGGACGCTACCCGAAACGTGATCTTTTTGGATAACCATGATATGAGCCGTTTTTACTCGGTTGTGGGGGAAGATTTTAACAAGTACAAAGCCGGGATGGCGCTTTTGTTAACCATGCGCGGCATTCCTCAAATGTATTATGGTGATGAAATTTTGATGAAAAACTATTCTAACCCCGATGGTTTGGTGCGTTTGGATTTTCCCGGCGGATGGCCAGGCGATAAAATCAACAAATTTACGGCCGCCGGTCGTACTGAAAAGGAAAACGAAGCTTTCAATTTCGTACAAAAACTGGCCAATTACCGCAAAAATACATCGGCTTTACAAACCGGAAAGTTGATGCAATACATCCCACAAAATGATGTTTATGTGTACTTTCGGTACGATCAGCAAAAAACAATCCTGATCGCCTACAACAGTGCCGAAAAACCCGCGGCCATTACGACTGATCGTTTTAACGAACGGACAGCAGGGTTTACCAAAGCCTTAAACGTGATGACTGGCGAACAAATTGGTTCCATAAACAACTTAAACTTGCTAGCTAAATCGGTAACAATTTTGGAGTTGAAATAGTAGACAACTGACCTATAAGGTTTTCAAAACCTTATAGGTCAGTAATTTATCATTCCAAAAATTTCATAAAAATTTACAGGCATAAAAGAAGCATTCCCAACTTCTATAAGCATTAATCTACACAAACCTTGTCATCAAATATTCCTGCTTATTTTGTGGCAAGTTTTCCCCAAAAAAAATAGAATTGGGTAATAATATCTGTAGTTTTTACTTGTTTTTGGAGAGGAAGTCTCAATGGCAAGCATAAATTACTTTTGGAACACGCATTGCAAAAGGGATAGTATATTAAATACTTAAACTTTTACAACCATGAAAAAAATAGCCTTACTTGCAGCACTTGGCCTTACTTTAGCTACTTCATTTTCTTCCTGCTCTGCCAGGTTACGCCACGCCCAATCTTCTACCAGCCGATTTAGATAGTTTTAAGATTTATTCGGCAAAGCAAATTTTGTTACAAGAGCGCTACCAAACCCGTCCACCCGGTTTGGTGGCTGGCACCTAAACCTTTGCCGGTATCTCCATTAAAATACTCGTGGAAAAGGATGTAATCTTTAAAATTTGGGTCGTTGTTAAGTTTTTCGTAACCGCCAAAAACGGGGCGTTCGCCTTTTTCGTTCCTTAAAAAAATACTTTTTAAGCGTTTTCCGAGCGAGGCCGAAATTTCAGAAAGGGAGCAATATTTGCCCGAGCCAGTGGGATATTCTACTTTAAAATCATCTGTATAATATTCCTGGAATTTATTTAGCGAATGGATAAGCATATAATTGACCGGCATCCAAATTGGCCCGCGCCAATTGCTGTTTCCGCCAAACATGCCCGTATCGCTTTCGGCTGGATTGTATTTCACTTCAAAATCTTCTCCGTTCAAAACATAATGGTAAGGTTGGTTTTGATATTCTTTTGAAATCGACCGGATGCCGTAATCAGATAAAAATTCGTCGATATTCAGCATCCTTCGCAGTAAAAGTTTCATCCGGTGGCCACGCAAAAGCGAAAATAAATGCTGTTCGTTGCCTTTTGTATCTTTCCAGTAACTTACAAGCTGCACCAGGTCTGGCCGTTGCTTCATAAACCAATCCAGCCGTTCTTTTAACTTTGGCAGTTTGTTCCACTTGTTTTCATCAAACACAATTACGGCAAACAGCGGGATCAAACCAACCAAAGTTTTTAGCCGTAAGCGGTCGGCGTCGCCATTCGGTTTACGCAGCAAATCATAGTAAAAACCGTCCTGGTCATCCCATAAACCCAAAGAATCCTGCCCCATTAAAGCCATAGAACCAGCGATATATAAAAAGTGCTCGGCAAATTTGATGGACATGTTTTCGTAAACCTGATTGTGCATAGCCAGCTCAATGCTAATCTGCATCATATTCAGCGCGTACATGGCCATCCAACTGGAACCATCGGCCTGCTCCAAAAAACCGCCGCCGGGAACAGGCGCACTGCGGTTAAAAACACCGATGTTATCTAACCCTAAAAAACCGCCCTCAAAAATATTATTGCCCTCGCTGTCTTTCTGGTTTACCCACCAGGTGAAATTAAGCAGCAACTTTTGGAATATGCGCTCTAAAAACGCAACGTCTTCTTTACCATTTGCTTTTTTATCAACCTGATAAATTTCCCAGGCTGCCAAAGCATGAACTGGCGGGTTTGCATCACTAAAATCCCATTCGTAAGCGGGAAGTTGTCCGTTGGGATGAATGTAATGCGCACTCACCAACAAATCAAGCTGTTTTTTGGCAAAATCAGGATCGATCCTGGCAAAAGTAAGGCAATGAAAAGCCAAATCCCAGGCCGCAAACCAGGGATATTCCCATTTATCCGGCATGGATAAAATGTTATCGGCAATCAAATGTTTCCAGTTGTGGTTGCGGTTTTGAAAGCGGCTTTTTGGCGGAGGAATTTGACCAGGATCGCCATTAAGCCAAGAATTAACATCATAAAAGAAGTATTGCTTGCTCCAAAGCATGCCGGCAAAAGCCTGCCGTTGCACCAACCGTTCATCGGCATCGGTTACGGCTTGCTGTATATCTGCATAAAACTGGTCTGCTTCTTTTATACGGTTATTTACGATGCTGTCAAAATCTTCAAAAGGATCTGCGTGATAATTTTTTGATAGCCGGAGCTTAATTTGAACGTTTTGCTTTGCCGGGATAGTTAACTGGTACCAAACCGCCGCTTTTGTGCCTTCTTTTTG
>CAZZVO010000005.1:0-39213 GCA_964657505.1 uncultured Mucilaginibacter sp. | reverse complement strand
AGCGAGGCAAAAAAAGAATATTCGACCAAACTACCCCTTGTGCAACAGCCACCTTCGTTAAAATGTACAAGTTACTACCCCGTCCAATAATTATGAATAAGTATAGTTAAATCTATCCCTTGTAAACAACTTCTTAGTAAAGCCGGTCCGGCCGGGCACAAAAAACGCGGTAGGGGAGGTTTTGTGATGTAGTGCAATAACCTTTTGAAAGCCTTTCATTTTTTAAGCCCTAAACCGTACACTGATCGTTCATTTTCGAACAGCAACTACTTTATTTGTATCTTAATAAACTTATAACCAGTAATTTATAACCTTGGCACACTTATTAATCGAATTCGTTGCGCTGTAAGCCTAAATACTTGATTCATGAACAAAAATTCAGCTTTTTCTTTCCTTTTATTGACTGTGTCGTTACTTTTATTAGCTTGTAACCCGAAAAATAAAGTTAAACATGGAGGTGAAAAAGACCTAATCTCGTTCAAACCGGTATTTAAAACCAGTTATACGGAAGTGTCCAGGCGTTTCTCAAACGGGTTATCCTTCAATGAATTTGGCTACCAACTGGAGCCGCAGTGGAAGCTCCGCTTTGACTCCAATGATTCGGTGAACCTGTACAGCCCGGTAAAACATCGTTTTATCAATTATCCGCTAACGCGCGGGTACGATTCAATCTTTAACGTTGCAAGAGCATGGCTCAAAGTCAGGAAAATGAACAGTGATAGCCTGGTATTTGAACTGCTTAGAGCTTATGGCGATACGATTGAAACGAAAGGGGTGAAAACTTATATGACGTTCTATGCGGACAATTACATTAAAAACACATTGCGCACTGATACAGCTATACTGAAAAGGCCAAGCCGCAAAGATTCCCTTTATATTGCTTCGCTTGTAAGTTCATCCATCAGCGATCCTGGTAAAGCTTTCCCTGCCCGTCAGCCGGTCAGTTTTATCAGCAAAAGCAGCATGGTAACACTAAAAACCCAGAAGGCAGAAGCCAACTTCTTCAACAATTTCGATACAGCAGAAGACTATTTGAGTCCCACCTATTATCTTACTGTTCACAAAGCTTATGCTAATTTCTATTATTCCTTTTCGGTGCTTGTTGACGAGAAAGGGCAAGTACATTACAAAAAACCTTTGATTGCTTTTTTAGAGGAGAACTATAAAAAGAACTATGTTCGTTCATCTAAAGCTATCCTGGACAGCTACCTAAAATTTTATTTAAAAGCAGTTCCCGGAAGAACGCTCGGCTTGGCACACGCGAGTGTAGTGAATATTTATGTAGAAGGTAAAACGGGCGCATGATTTGCTAAGTGAACCAAATCAAAATCGAGAATGAAGAAAGAAAAATAACTCTAGTACATCTGATGAAAATATCTTGGTATAAGTCTCTGATTCGTATTCTTACTGTTTACTTCTTAATCTACTCACTTCTCAGGCTCTCGACCGGATTCGACAGTGCTGCTTTAACCGCTTGGAAACTAACGGTGATCATGGCGATCAGTAAAGAGATAATAGCAGCGAAAGCAAACACCCACCAACTAATAGCGGTCCGGTAAGCAAAGCCTTGTAACCATTTGTACATGGCTAACCAAGCAATAGGCGAGGCAATCAAGATCGCTAGCAAAACCAATAAAATAAAATCTTTTGATAGTAGCGCCGTTACGTTTACAACCGTTGCACCCAGCACTTTGCGGATACCGATTTCTTTGGTACGTTGCTGGGCAGCATAAGTGACCAGCCCGAACAGGCCCAGGCAGGCAATCAGGATGGCAAAAAAAGCAAAGGAGATAAATACTTTTCCGGTGCGCTGCTCGGACTGGTAAAGCCGGTTAAAATCATCATCCATAAAAGTATAGCTAAAAGGTTGTCCCGCCATCTGGTCTACTGAATGGTACTTCCTTTCGATCTGCCCAATTAATGCTGGAATATTGTTGCTCTTGATACGAAAAACAAACCGGTCACCTTGTTCAGATAGGCGCATTAAAACTGGAACGGGTTTATACCTCATTGAGCCAGCGTTAAAGTCTTTTAAGATGCCTATGATTTGTAGTCCGGTTTTGTTGGGACTGGCATCATACAGCCTTTGCTGTAAGGGATTTTTATACCCCAGCAAGCGGGCTGCCGCTTCGTTGATGATCATGGCACTAGAATCAGTCGGCATTTGCGAAGAGAAGTTCCGGCCTGCAGCCATTTTCATGCCTAGCGTAGAAACAAAATCAGCATCTACGCGCCAGTCTGCAATCAGGATGCTCTGATTGGTACTCATAGCTGCATCTTTTGAATAGGCGTTCTGGTTCCATTCATTACTGCTTTCTGTTGGTAACGATCCCGTACGCGCGGCGGCTGCCACGCCAGGAATTTGTAAGACTTCATTTTTAAAAGTACTTGCGTGAATGC
Source organism: uncultured Mucilaginibacter sp. (assembly GCA_964657505.1). Classification (GTDB taxonomy): domain Bacteria; phylum Bacteroidota; class Bacteroidia; order Sphingobacteriales; family Sphingobacteriaceae; genus Mucilaginibacter_A. Next base: position 36,813 of record CAZZVO010000005.1, on the reverse strand, counting down.
CGAGCGAGTACGCATTTTTTAATACAAGAATTTGCTCACGGTCATAGCCCAGGTTTTTACTACGGATAAAGTGGAGCTGGTTATAAATTACGAGTGTACAAATGATCAGGATGATCGCGGCTGCAAACTGGAACACAACCAGCGAGTTTCTCAGCCAGCCTCCTTTGAACCCTATAGCCAAGTTGCCTTTCAAGACCTGCACCGGGTTAAAAGCGGACAGGAAGAACGCAGGATATATGCCTGCAAGGATTCCGATTATAACCGTTATGGCCAGTAACGAAGGCAGCAGCCAAATTTTTGATAACAAACCTAAATTTATTTCTTTCCCGGAAATCTGATTAAAGTAGGGTAAAAACAGTATGGTCAGAAGCAATGCAATCAGCAGAGAAAACAGGCTGGTCAAAATTGATTCGGTTAGAAATTGCATCATAAGGCTTGAACGATCCGAACCCAGAACTTTACGCACACCAACTTCTTTGGACCTGCCTGCCGAGCGGGCCGTCGAAAGGTTCATAAAGTTCACGCAGGCGATCAGCAGGATAAATGCAGCAACGATGATAAAAACGTAGACATACTCTATGTTACCCGAAGGTTCTACTTCTCCCGATAAGGTGGAATGCAAATGGATTCCAGCCAAGGGAACCGCATTATACCGATAATGGTCTCCTTTTTTTTCCAAGTCGGCAAAGCTACTATGCGTTATATTTTGCAGTTGAGGCTCTGTATATTTCCGGGCAACCTGTTTTAAAAAGCTGTCAAGCGTTTGTTGAGTGGTACCTGAACGAACAAGCAGGTAAGTCATACAATCATTATTTAACCAAAAATCGGAGCGGCTATAGGGATCGCTGGATATTGACCGGATGAAGCTAAAATGCAGGTGGGATTGCGCAGGAACGTCTTTGATGACACCCGTAATTTGGTAAGGTGTTGTATTATCTACTAACAGGGTTTTACCGAGCACATCAGTGCTGTTGAAATATTTCTGGGCGATAGTTTCCGAAATAACCAGGGAGTTTGGCTGGATTAAAGCAGTTTTAGGATCACCTGTAATCATGGGCAAAGTAAAAAGATCAAACAGGCTGGGATCGGCAAAAAAAGCATGAGGTTCGGTCAGCGTTTCTTTACCCTTTTTAACCAGAATTTCACCACCGCCCTTGATCCTCACAGCGTTTTCAACCTGCGGGCAATCTTTGATAAGTGCCCCAGCCATAGGGGCACCGGTTACCGGGGCATTGAACTGACTACCGTTCAGCACCAAATCAGTATTGACCCGGTAGATTCGGTCTACCTTTTCGTTGTACTTGTCGTAACTCAGTTCATCTGTCACAAACAAGGTAATCAGCAAGCAGGTGGCCATACCGATTGCCAGGCCCACAATATTAATTGCCGAATATCCTTTGCTTTTCCAAAAATTGCGCAAGGCAAGTTTTAAATAGTTTCTAAGCATAACCAGTTGGTAAAAAGATAAAGTCTTTAAACTAGCTAAAATCATTCCTTATGTTTAAAATACTGAAATATAATAGTTTATGTTTTTACATATAGGTTCATTGTATCATAACCGAACACACTACGTTCGGATGTTGACAACTACACAATTAATTTAAATAGGAGAGTAATCGATATAAATCCCTTACTTAACATAACCCTAATTATAAGTCACTACCTCCACCCTCAAAAATCATAATACAAATTCCTAAAACTACTCCGCAAGCCAAAAGTAACCATAGTTGTATTATTCGTATTCAACACGTTTTTTTCCTGGCGAAGTATGCCGCCCAGTTCCAAACGTAAATTATATTTTGGGTTTAAGATGTAAGAAATCCGCCCTTCGCCATAATATAGATTTGTGGTTAACCCTTGCCCGGTGTAATTTCCATTAACTTTAGTATTCTGATCATAAGGTTTAGAAATATCTTTTCCGTAATCATCGGTTAAAGTTGGATCTAAGCCGTAACGACCAAATTCTGCCTGTCCATAAAAGTTAAACCTGCCGATGGAGTAATTCAGGATACCAACAACCTCGCGAAAATTAGCACCAAAAGGATGTGCAAGCGGTTCGGTATTTTGCGAATAATTAATGATTGACGCAACTTCAGAGTAAGTATATGGCTTGGCGTTGTTAAACTCCAGCAAATAATTTAAGCGTTTTACACCAAACACATCTGCCCCACGCGTTCCTAATTGCCAGGCATATTTGTTACGGATGCTGCCCGTGTTCGAAAAAAAATCTTTCGCCACAAATTCATCTAAAGCAAGCTGGCCGTAAACAGCAGATTTATCAACGAATTTATATTTGCCAGTAAAACCAATCAATGCATTATCACCAGAACCATCATTGGCTTCGAGCGGACGGAGGAAAATAAACGGGTTGGCGTAGTTGAAATCAAAACCGCGCTTGTTCCCCAAGTCGTCTTTCTCTCCCCAAATTACAGAATCAAAAAAGCCTAACGAAACCTTGTTGCTTACACTCCAATCCAGGTAATGAAAAACGCCCCATTTTCTTCTGTAATCATCCTGGTAGGAAAATTTCGGTGCGGTCGGGTCTTGCAAATACGCCCACATCGCCATATAACGCACATCTCCTAAAGTAGCGGTCAGCTTTAAAAAGGGATAATTGGAAGCAAAATCAGACAGTAGCACCGAACGGTAACCATCGCCAATAAAGGTTTTATCCTGGCCTAAAGCAATATTTAAATATTTAATGGGTGTGTAAGATAAAAGCGCGGTTGCGTAGGACCAATCCCTGACACTTTTACCAAAACTTCGGTCGTAAGATTGACCTGGAACGATGTAAATCACACTGTTTGCCGTCCTATTCATGTAGTTATCTACATAATTGGGAAACACTGCCTGGTTTTCGTAACCGCTGGTATAAAAGTAAAACTTGCTGCCGATGGTTCCGCCGATTTGGTATCCCCGGGTATTTAACCAGGTTGTTTTGTTGTTGGAGATGTCCCTTCCCAAGGTAAAATCCGGCAGAAAATCTAAATAAGCGGTAAAATCTTTGTTTTTAACATCCACCAAATGCTCGTCGAACAGTTTGCGGTGCACCCAGCTTCTTTTACCAGTAGAATCTAAACCTGCATTTATTAAGGACTGATATTGTTTGCTGATCAACGGGTCGTCCACCAAATAAGGCTTCATAGAACTGTGAAACTTGGATTTGTTAGAGTAAGCACTGGAATCTAACTTTTGATAAAACTGATAAGCGTAAGGCAAATACTCCGACTGCGCCCGGGCACTTACTTTAACAAATAACAAACAGACAATTATATAAAGTATTTTTTTCCTCATTTGATGGCTTTAATTAATTTCTAAAAGCATTGTCAATACAATTTTTGGGGTGATAAAAACAGTATGGCCGACTTTGAGAATACGTACAATTTTGTTTGATTGACTTTTGCAATAATTTGTTCTACCATTTGTACGGTATAAATAATAAAAAACAATTATTTTTCGGCCTGGCCTGTAGCCGCAACTGCTGTTTCTAACTGCTGGTACCAACCGGCACCGTACTTTCTGATCAGCGGATCTTTTAAAAACTGATAAACGCTTACTTTTAACTCATTGCCAAAAGAGCAAGCCGGACTGCAAATGCTCCACCTATCGTAATATAAAACTTCAAACTCCGGATAAGCTGTTACGCGGATGGGATAAAGGTGACAGGAAATTGGTTTTTTCCAATCGGTTGCACCAGCTTCGTATGCTTTTTCTATGGCACATTTTGTGATGCCGTTTTCCCAGATTACGTAGGCGCATTCTTTGTTGCCATCAACACAAGGTGTGGTGTAATCACCTTCAAAATCTACTACCGAAGTTCCAGATTGTTCGACCGTTTCGATGCCTTTGGCCGTCATAAAAGGCTTTACTGCAGGATAAATTTTTTCCAGTATGTTCAGTTCATCTAAATTTAGGGGAGCACCAGAATCCCCCTCAACACAACAAGCACCTTTGCAGCGGTTTAAATTGCAGACAAAGTTTTCGCTGATTACGTCCTCGTGCACAAGGGTATTATTTACTTCAATCATTCTTTCTCTTCCTGGTGGATAGGATATTTTAACCCTTTTGCATTTGTTATTTCCAACGTTACTGTTCCTACCAAAATTTCAACCTGTGCTTTGATGGGTATCCGGTTGCCATCATTGGTAATCCACAAATACAATTTACTGTCTTTTCTAAAAATACGGCCGGGCACAATCGTCGGACTAAATTTTAAGCAGTTGAACGTGCCTAATTCGCACGTTACATCTTCTTTGCCAACATAAGTAATGCCCAATGTTTCTACTTTTTTTTCTGAAAAGTATTGTAACACCAGCTCGTCGCCAACTTTGGTTTTAGAAAGATCAAGGTTCCTGGCAAAATAATAGGCTGATGGCAGATCAAAAAGCATCCCTTTAAAAGGAAAAGTGCCGGTTTGGGCAGTAACTTTTTTTTCATCATGGTCAAAAGTTACTTTATCAGTACGCCGGTATTTTCCTTCCCTGCGGTTCTCAGTGTAATAATATGGAAGTGTTGTAACACGGTCTATATAGGATTCGTAGCGGTTACGCACTTTGAAAAAAACGTCAAAGCTTCCGGCTGTCCTTCCATCTACTACGATATGGTAAGTTGGTTTTCCATCAAATTTAATTCCGCTTTCTTCAATCTTTAAATTAGCTTCTGCCGCCGAAAATATACCATATTTCAATCGGTAGCTCAACTGTTCACCATCCTTAAAAGCCAGCGTGCTTTTTTTTAATAATTCTTGTGCACTCACTAACGGATGCAACGCAAATATAAAAGCAATAGAAACCCATAATTTTTTTACCATACTCAGTATCGGAAGAATAACTCGTTTAAACTAATTCTTTGCGTTTATAAACGGGAACAGTTGAACAAGGTTCTCCGTAAAGAATACTTTTTACTATTGGTGTTAAGCGAAAAGTCAAGCTAACATAAGCTGATTGCGGTACGGCAACATCCCCGCAACCTTTTATCACAACGCGTTGGTCCCGGAATTTCTCCAGGTTGATGTTGTTTATTTCTTCTTCAAAAAGAACAGTTTCTAAAGTAATCAGGTCACCAAAAACTACTTTTCTAGCGTAAGGGGCAAGTTTATTCGCCAATAACATATAAGCCCAAGTTGGTACAATGGCATCTGCAGAACAGGTAACCGCAACAAATTTATCCTGATATTGCAGCCAGTTATACTCCTTGATAAATTCCCTAAAATCTTTTTCGCGCAGCATTAAACCCTGAAAAAGGTTATCTTTTATATCATACAAAACCCGCTCTCCAACTGGATAAAGGCTTGCCGGATCGAAAGTAACCAAACCGCTTTGTGCTACTTTATTAACTATATTTTCCTGGATGTCCATTGTTGCTAAATAAAAAAGCCGGAAACAGTATAACTGATTTCCGGCTATAAAATTACATGAATGCTTTATTTAAAAGAACTTAGCTCTGTAATCTTTTACATTAGCTTTTTCTTTTAAAACATTAAACACATCTGTATCTACACGTTGCAGTAATGCTTGTGCAATTTGTTGGCGGTCTTTCATTGCGTTGTTTACTGCCGGAGGATTATTGAAACTATCTACCACAAAAACGTAAACACCGTTTTGACCTTCAACCGGTTTAGAAATTTTGTGTAAGTCAGAACCGAAAATAGCACCGATCACTTTGTTTTCCTGTGCAACACCGGGGATAATCGGGTTTGCAAAAACAATATTCTGGACTGGCGTAACTTTGCCGCCAACTTGTGCAGCAACTTTTTCCAGGTCTGATGCTCCTTTTAAGGCATTATCCAATTTTTCTTCTAATTTTTTTGCTTTAACCTGGTTGCGTACTGCAGGTTCAATTTGTTTTTTAACCAGATCGAGTGCAAGTATTCCTTTTGGTTTGATGGCTTGCAGTTGTGCAACTACATACTGGTTCGTTGTGTTTAACTCGAATACCTGGTTAGAAACGTCGCCGGTTTTGGCACCGTATGCCCATTTAACCACATCGCGGGCACTTTCCAAACCCGTTACAGACGATGATGAAGCTGTTACATCATCAGCCGTTAATTTCTTCAATTTTTCTGCTTTAATTTCCTGATCAAAAGAACTGCCAGACACTTTACTTAAAAAAGCCTGTGCTTGCGCATAAGCGGCCGAAGTTGTTTTGCTGCTTGGTGCCAATGCTTTATCAACTACAGCTACTTTAACAACTTTGGATGATCCTTTTTGATTTTCGATTTCAATTAAATGAACTCCAAACTGAGAAGCAACAATTTTGAATTCGCCTTTTTTACCGGTAAAAACAGCATCTTCAAAAACAGGCACCATTGCACCACGCGCAAACGTACCCAGTTCGCCACCTTTGGCAGCAGAGCCGTCGATAGAATTGGTTTTAGCCAGATCAGCAAACGATTTCCCACCCTGGATCAGCTTTCTCAAAGAATCTGCCTTGGCCATCGCTTTATCTACGCCGCCTTCAGTTGTTGGGTTGATTAAAATATGGCGTGCTTTAACAGAATCCGGACCAACTTGTGTGTTGATCAGTTTAGCAATTTTATAAGATCCGTTAGAAAAATAAGGTCCATAAACGAAGCCCGGCGCAGCATTAAACATAATTGAATCCAACTTTGGTTCTAATTGTCCTTTTTTCTGATAAACCAATGGCGCAGGTGTATTGGCATTAATTGCTACAAAAAGCGAATCATTTTTAGAAGTTTTAAACCCTTCCAATAGTTTATTGATTTGTTCTTTTACAACTGCTGTATCTGCTTTGGATGGAGTTGCGTTAAAAACGACATAATCAAAAGAACGCAGTTCTTCCGGGTTTTTAAATTCATTTTTATGTTCGTTGTAATAAGTGCTGTAATCTTCGTCGGTCAACTTGATTTGGTTATCCGGAACAGAAGCATAATTAAGGTTAACATATTTGAAATTAGCAATCTTGTTGCGTGCTTCGTAATCGTCTTTTGCTTCGAGGGAGTTTACATAAATTCCATTGCGCACCATAGACAAATATTTTTCTGATTTCTTGCCTTCAATAATCTGGTTTACAAAGTTTGCCCATTGTTCGCGTGTTGCAGGATCAGATTTTGTTGAACTGATATTTTGCAAAAACGCGCTTAACTGCTGGCGGTCAAACTGACCAGTTTCGCGGTTTGTAAACGCTTGTACAATTTGCGGACTTGGGTTGCTTCCCTGAATCAAAGCCTTGCTTTCATCATCACCAACGGCAATTCCTAATTTGCTGATTTGTTTCTTCAGGATGATCTGGCTAACCTCCTGGTTCCAGGTAGTTTGCTGAACATAGGTTGCCATTTGTGGATTCAAGTTCGCCTGGTTAGACTGCTGCTTAAAATTCCGGATATTCTGGTCTAACTTGCTGTTAAAATCATCATAGTTGATTTTATCGCCAGCCACTTCACCAATTGTTGTGCGGTCGCCGTTCATAAAAGAACTTCCGTAGTGCACCACTTCACCGATAATAAACGCAAACAAAGCCAAACCGATCACAATCACCATGATCAAACCTAATCGGTTTCGCAAAAAACTCATTATTCCCATAAAAAACTTATATCATTAAATGCTTAAAAAAGAGGGTGCAAGATACAACTTTTGCCAAAAAACCGGTACTAAATGTGTGCTGTTTGTTTTTATAATTTTACGGGTTTAACCCCTGGTTTACATTAAACTTTCCCGTGGATTGCAAAAACTCCGGGTTGCTTAAATCTTCATTACACTTAAAAGTGCTTCCGCTAATGGTATTGCCCTCTTTTTGGGTTAAAGTAGAAAATTGATTGGAATAGAACTTTTTGGTTAACTGATCCCAAATTAATTCCTGCGATTTGAAGGTATCGCCCTTATCGTTCACCACTACCACATTGCGGTGCAATTCAATTATTTTACTTTCATTTTTGGTGATGGCATACTCGGCAGTAACGGTACTGATCAGCTTTTGCTTCGGGTCGTAAAAATCGATATGCACACCTTTTGGCATTTCGTAATAAGGTTTTACTGTTTTTGTAGCAGTATAATTGAGCATAATTGGGGCAGTCATTCTGGCTTTTACTTTTGCAGAATCACTGTAAATTACGTCAACACCAATAGTAGTTTCAACAGGTTTGCTAACTTCCTGGTTGGAAATCTGCCTCACCTTTTTCAAGTCGTTTTCACATCCCCAAAAAAACACCGGTAAAAGAAGCATCAGCCATTTTATTGCAGATTTATTAACCGCGACCAATTGCTGCATGGCTTTTAATCAAATTTGATCTTTCTAAACCAAGCGTCGTTCAGCATAAAGCCAAACCTGAAATTGATGTAGTTTTCTTTAACCAGGTTGTTTTGCAGCGTACCGCGTTTTCCTATTTCTGCGGCAAAGTTAATTTTGTAAAAAGCCAAACGGTTTTGCGAACGGATAGGAATGCCTAAGCCAAAAGAATAAACAGATTCGTTAATATCTGTAGCGGAAGTATTAACATAAGTTTTGTTGTACTGATAACCCAACCGGTAATCCATCACAGCTAAAAAACTGTTCAAAGCATTGATGTTCGGAGTAATTTGTCCGCCAATATGGTAAGATTCTGTATTGTTTAAGCCCTGGTTTACGCCATCGATAGTTAACTGTGACCAATTACCGCGACTATAATCTACACCAATTAAATAATGGTTTTCCTTTTGATAAGAAATACCAAAGTGCTGTACCAGCGGCAAAGCGATTTTAACATTGCCGCCCTGGCGGAGATAAGTAGTATCGGCAGCTATAGATTCTGCACCTGTACTTGGATCTGCTAAGTATTGAGTTGAAACATATTTAGTTGAAGAAGCAATGGTTGATTTTAACGTTCCGGAATAACCCAAAACAACCCTGGAAGTAGTGGATAAAGGTATTTCGTATTGCACGCCGTAATCGTAACTTAAACCCTTGATGCTTTGGCTTTTCTCAATCCTGGTGTTAAACGAGGTAGCATAATAATCAGGAATTTCTACCGAGCTTGTTTGGCGCAGGTTGCCAAAAATATAAGAAACGTTAAAGCCTAAATTTAAATGCTTAAACAAGTTAAAACCATAACCAATGTATGCTTTAGATAAACCGCCATCTCCGGCGTAAACACTGTTAACGGTATTGGTATCAATTTTAGTAACCTGTTTAAAGCTATAGCCAAAATCGGTATAAGGCAGCAACCCAAAACTAATAGCAGAAGTTCCTTTGGTAATCGGGATTGCAAAAGCAAGGTGGTTTAACCTAAAATCTGCGCCGGTTTGTTTGGCAGTGTTATTACTTAAATTGTCAACTGTTCCGTAAGCACCAATATCTATCGTGGTGTAAGTGATGGCCGAATAAGATGCCGGGTTAAGCATATTGATATTATTGTAACTGCTAATGCTGCGGATACCGGCAGCAATACCGCCCATACCCATATTTTGGGGCAAACTTTGCTGCTGCAATGCACCCAGACCAAATTTAGAATAAGGCGAACTGGTTGTAGTTTGCGCCGAAGCTGTAAATACTGAAAATATAGATAAAAGTATAAGTAAACTTTTTGTACGATTGATCATTCTTGCTGATGTATAACTGCGTTTAATCCTTTAAGAACTAAATAAGGTTCCGGCTTAACGTAAGCGGCAAAGATGCTATTTTTAAGACGAGTATCAAAAAAATTAAGGTCGCCGCCGGTTAACAGGATGTTAGTATGCTGATATTGTTCTGTTGCTTTTTTTATAAACCCTTCTGCTTCAAACTGCAAACCGGACTGCACGCCCGAAAGGATTGCTTCGCGGGTATTTTTGCCGGTTTGGTGGGTAAAATCTGCTTCTGCCTCAATTAACGGGAGTTTTCTGGTGAAATGTTTTAATGCTTTAAACCTCATTTTTAATCCGGGAGAAATGCTGCCGCCATCGTAATTTCCCCGCGCATCCACTAAATCATAAGTAACGCAGGTCCCTGCATCAATCACCAGATTACTGTTTTTAGGGTATAAAAAATGTGCTCCCACCACGGCAGCCAAACGGTCTAAACCTAATTTTTCAGGCTGCTGGTAATGGTTGTGGATGGATTTTGCCATTTGATAATTAAACCTGATTGTCTGCACCTGCTTTTCCAGCATTGTTTCCCACAAAAAAATTTGGTTTTGTACTGATGAAATGATAGCTGCCGTCGGTTTAAATTTTATCAGGATTTGCGATAGCAGCTTTTCTGTAATCTTCCGGTAACGCTCGGTCCACAAAATATTTTGTCCTTCAAAAACAGCAACTTTAAAAAAAGTATTGCCGATATCAAAAACCAGGTTGGTCATCAGGCGTTGGCAACCGATAAAATCGATTCGAAAATTACCAACCCATCCTGATTGGCCAACAGACTGTCCGCAGCACGTTCCGGATGCGGCATCAAACCAAAAACATTGCGTGCTTTGTTACAAACGCCAGCGATGTTTTCCATCGAACCGTTGGCGTTGGCTTCATCAGAATAATTTCCCGCTGCATCACAATAACGGAACAGGATTTGATCATTCTGCTTCAATTCTTCGATACTGTTTTTATCAGCATAAAAATTACCTTCGCCATGCGCCACAGGAATTTTTAAAGCTTTGTTCAGATCAATTTGAGAAGTCAGCAGCGAATTATTAGTTTGTGCTTTTAAGTAAGTATTTCGACAAATAAATTTTCGGTTTTTGTTGTGCAATAATGCTCCCGGAACCAAACCAGCTTCGGTTAAAATTTGAAAGCCGTTACAGATTCCTAAAAGAAATCCGCCGTTATTAGCAAAACGAATTACTTCCTGCATAATTGGCGAGAAACGGGCGATGGCACCAGACCGCAAATAATCGCCGAAGGAAAAACCGCCCGGCAAAACGATAAAATCTGCGCCTTGCAAATCATGGTCTTTGTGCCACAAACGAACCACCTGTTGTCCCATGATTTTTTCCAGCACGTAGATGATGTCTTCATCACAATTGGAACCAGGGAAAATAACCACTCCAAATTTCATCCTACAAAACTAACAGAACCGTTTAAAAACCACTGCATATAAAAGTTAAATATTGTTAAACTGAAAGTACAAAATGCTGAACAGCAGCAACAGATACAGGCTTTCGTAAAACCATTTTTTGGTTGCATATAAAAAGTAATAGGCTGAAAGTGTTGCAATTGGGACTAAACCAAGCAAGAAATGGTTAAAGCTGAAATCGGTTTTGATAAAGCTGGCCGCCGCAACAATCAGCAGGATAAAAAACAGCGATTGAAAGGTTTTACGCACCATCACCATGCTTTTTAAAAAGTTATTTTGAAGCCTGAAAAGCGACAAAATCAATATCAGCACTAACGGAACCAGCACTAAATAATGATACGGACGGTCAGCAGCAATTACAGGGATTTGTGCATCAAAAGAAAGCGCAAGTGTTTGAAAACCTTGAATTTGGTTGGTGCAATAATAATACACCGACAGAAAAAAAAGAACGGTTAAAAAACCCATTAAACCCGACATCCATTCGTGCCAATTGAAGGAACGGAAAATGAGCAGACCGATCCAGATTACCAGGAAAATTGCGATAAAAGGGAAATAAATTAGCGTGCCGATGCCAACAATCAAACCCAAATCGTAAGCTGTGGACGTTGCTTCTTCTGCCTTGTAAAAGTCGAGCAGTTTTTGCAACATCCAGATTACCAAAAAATTACAGATCAAAGGTTCACTAAGCGTAAGAAATGAAGTAAACAGACCGGCAACGGTGACGTACAACAAAGCCGGCAAAAAAGAGGGTTTGCCCAACAAATTATGGTTGTTGATGATGTAATTGAACCACAATGCCTGCAACAACACAATAATCCCGGCGTAAAAAACAGTATTGCCTGCGGTAAAATTGTGTGCAGGAACGGCAACCAGCAGCCTCGAAAAAAGGCCGGTAAAAGAAGCATTAGGGATTTCAGGTAGATGCTGTACCACACCAATCCGCATTAAAAACAACAGCACAACCAGCCACAGAATATTGATAGGATTGGAAGACCTGAAAATCTGGATCATGTACTGCTCTTTTGCGCAATATTAGCAGAAAAACAGAACAAGCCGAAACTTAAAGCTTTTTGCTGTATTTGGAAACGGTATCTGCAACGATTTGTGCCGTCTTGTCCGGAAAGTTAACTTCTATTTTTAAAGTTGATGAAACCCATTGTTTTACCTGCTGAACGAAGTTTTCATCAATCTTTTGCACCACCGAAACGCCTAACCTTTCCGCAGCAAGTGCGTTGCATTGCTGTTCGTACTGGCCTTTCATCGGTACCATCATCAATTTTTTGCCCATAAACAAAGCTTCGGCCGGACCTTCAAAACCGCCGCCGGTAAGCAAACCAGCAGCATTTGCCAAACTTCGGTTAAAGGCTTCATTTTGGACAGGTTTAACTTCGATGTTCCCTTCCGAATAAGCTGTTTTGGTGTGTTTTGAAAAGATATGCCACGATACTTCTTTTACTTGCCTAAAATATTGCAGCAGGAATTGATCGTCATAAGCTGGCAAATAAACCGTATAATGACCTAAATTTTGTGTTTGCATTTGTCGGATTTCACTGCGTATCACCGGCGTGTGGATAAAACCGTCATAACGCTCAAAATGAAAACCAACGTGGTGCGTAGTTGGCGCGTAATGTTTGAACAACCATTCTGCGTAATTCCATTTTTTGGGTCGAGGTGTGTTTTTGGAGATGAACGCGCATTGATGACTTAAAGAAACGGATTCCAGCTTTTGCAGCTTGCAAGCCCAGGCCGAAACGGGTTCAAAATCATTGATAATCAAATCGTATTGTTTTAAAGGAATCGAACGAACATCGCGCAGCAATTGCCGCAGATTCATGGTTTTATAAGTTTTCCAGTAATCTACGCCGCCCTTCTTCCCAAAAATAAAACTGAAACCATGCTTTTGGTAGGTTAAAGGTTGAGCAAGCGAAACATCGGCCTGCGTACCGCTAATTAGCAAATCCAACTCGCCATATTGTTGCAGCAAAGGCACAATTTCGCGGGCACGACTGATATGGCCGTTGCCTGTTCCTTGGATGGCAAATAATATTTTCATGCGGTAAACAAAGCGCAAATTAAGGAAAACAGTTTTGAAAAAGCGTTTTCCGTTAATGCCTTGTCAAATAGCAAGTCATTAATTAATTGCAACGATAAGTATATTGCATAGAAATTGCGAAAAACTTATAATTACTTTATATGAAAACAGCACTGCTCAATTTCTTTTTAATAACGGCTTTAAACTTATTCGAGGTAAAATCTGATCCTTTTCAAAAATTTTTTCACTATATTGCAAGTAATGTACATCTACAAAAACAAGCTGAAAACAGTTGTGAATGGCAATACGCTTTAGTGAAAATTAAATGCAATAAAACCAATAAAATAATCAGCCATAGCGTTTTAAACACATTACCAAATGATATAAAACAATAGTTGTTTTTTTTAGACGGATATCAGTTCAATAAAAAAATCCCTATCAACGGGCATTCAATTATATTTTGTATAACTTTTGAAAATCATACGACGAACTGCGTTTTGAAAAGTTTGGTTTTACCAACAAAAGTTTTAGAAGTTGTTTTTAGTAAAATAGGAAAACAAATATCAATTGAGCCTAAAACAATAATTCTGTATAACATACTATCGTTGGGATATGTTCAGGATACTATTGAATAACTCAACTTGTTAAGAAGTAGTTTATTAGCATAAAAGTCGACAGTAGCTTATTGTAACTCATTGCGAAAACGTTCCAGCAGGTTTTTCACATCGAGCAAACCTTCCAATTCTTCCGTTTCATTTTGGGTTTCTTCAGAAGGATCAGCTTCAAAAACAGCTTTCTGGTAATCAAAAACCGTCCATTTGCCTTGCTGGTATTCCAACGCCGTTAAACTTTCAACCCAATCTCCCGAGTTGAGGTAAGTTACGGTTTTTGCAGAAACAGAACTTTTAATTTCGCGGATTTCGGCCTGATGAATGTGTCCGCAAATTACGAAATCGTAGTTTTTATCAATCGCCAAATCGGCTGCGGTTTGCTCAAAATGGTTGATAAATTTTACCGCATCTTTAAACTTGCCTTTTATCCGTGCCGAAAAACTCATTTTATTACGGCCAAAAGCGGTTAAAAACCAATTAGTTAAACTGTTGATCAGAATCAAACTATCATAACCAACTGCGCCCAATTTTGCCAGCCATTTGGAATGTTGCATCGTTACATCGAACACATCGCCATGAAAAATCCAGGCTTTTTTACCGTCGATATTCAATACTACTTTGTTTAACAATTGAAAACTGCCAAGGTCGAAATCGGCAAAACGGCGCAGCATTTCGTCGTGGTTGCCGGTGAGGTAATAAACGGGAATGCCTTTGGTTACAAATTTGAGTATCTGGCGGATAACTTTGGTGTGCGACTCCGGCCAGTAAGATTTGCTAAACTGCCAGATATCAATAATATCGCCATTTAAAATAAGGATTTTGGGTTGAATGCTTTTGAGGTAGCGAAGCAATTCTTTGGCATGGCAGCCGTATGTGCCAAGATGGACATCCGAAATTACCACCACTTCTACTTCTCTTTTAAGCATAATCAGGCAAGTTTATGTTGAGAAAAATCCGCCAGATTTTTGCCGGTAAAAGAAGCTTATTCGTCGTCCTCGTCTTCGTTAACGCTAAGTTCAAACGGACTAAGATAATAGAGGAAAAGCAGTAAAAAAAGTGCGCCAAGGGCAAGTAAGTGCGAATATTCAAAGTCCATAACTATTTTATTGATTGCAAGTTCTGACTATAAAATGAACTGAAAGTTACGTGAACGTTAAAAAAATAATTTAGTTACTTTTTTAAGCTGAAATGCTGTTTTTATGCCTATAAAAGAAGTATCAGCTCCTTTAAATGATGAATTTGAACCGGCACATTTTCCGGTTTTTCAGCTTTGTTTGGGTTGAAATAAATCGCATCGATACCGAAATTTAATGCGCCGTAAACATCAGCTTCCAAACTATCGCCAATCATTAAACTTTCTTGTTTTTGTGCGTTTGCTGTTTCTAAAGCGTGTTTAAAAATTTCCGGATCAGGTTTGTTGATACCGATTACTTCCGAAATAAAAACGTGTTCGAAGTATTGATCTAAGTTGCACAAGCGTATTTTCATTTCCGTAGATTCTTTAAAACCGTTAGAAATTACATATAGTTTATATTTGGATTGAAGATATTGCAGCGTTTGGTGCGCTTCCGGAAAAAGATTGGTTTTAGTTGGACAAAGCTGCACGTAAGCATCTTCAAAACCAGCCGGAATAACGGTTTCATCCAGACCCAACTCTAAAAAAGTATGCTTAAAACGAGCTTCACGCAAAACTTCTTTGCTTATTTTTCCTGAATGGTATTCGGCCCAAAGCCGATGGTTATTTCGGGTATAAGTTTCGATAAAAACATCTGGCGCAGTTAAACCTAAATCTTGTAATTTATGCTGTAAAAACAGTTCGTGCAGAGTCTCTTCAGCATTTTTATCAAAATCCCAAATGGTGTGGTCGAGGTCGAAGAAGATGTGTCGGTAAGACATTTTTGATTTTATTATTGATTTAATCATCCTGAGCTTGTCGAAGGATTTTACGAGCGATCAATCTTTCTATTAGAAAAATTCTTTAACAAGCTCAGAATGACAGGGCGGCGAAATAGCAAATCGAAATAAAATAAACAGCAATACTTCTTTTATGCCGATAAAAACAGTATCAAACTTTCTCCCCAAAACTTAAATCACCGGCATCACCCAAACCTGGAATTATATAGTAATAGCTGTTCATCTCCGCATCCACCGAACAAATCCAAATATGTGCTTCGGGTAGGTTTTCCTGCACGTATTTCAATCCATCGGCACTGGCAATTACAGCGGCAATATGCAGTTCTTTTAACTGATATTTTTCCTGTAAACGCTTGCAAACCTGCACGGTGCTTTGTCCGCTGGCCAACATCGTATCACACATAATTACAATCTGTCCATCTAAATTCGGACTCGAAATATGTTCTAATTGAATGGTGAAATCGTGGTTTTCATCCGTCTTCCGATAAGCCGTAATAAAAGCAGAAGCCGAACGGTCAAAAAAGTTCAAAAACCCTTGATGAAAAGGCAAACCGGCGCGCAAAATTGTTGCTAAAACTGGTTGTGCTGCCGGGAGATTTACTTTAGCAATTCCCAGTGGCGTTTTTACTTCGGCTTCTTCGTAAACAAGTTTTTTGCTGATCTCGTAAGCCAGAATCTCGCCCAAACGCACTTGATTATTGCGAAAACGTTGCGGGTTTTGCTGCGTGTGCATGTTACGCATTTCGGCAATAAAGCGGTTAGCTACAGAATTGGTTTGATCGAGCTGAAAAATCATGCGGCTAAAATAATGCTTTTTTTACGGGATAAAATTTAGGGTGATAAAAGAAGTATGCGTGCCTGCTGTCATTTCGACCAATGGGAGAAATCTTTTTTGAAAAAAACAAGATTTTTTTTCTTTCGCTTTGAAGAAGATCTCTCCTTTCGACCGAGATGACAGGACTGAAAATCCTGACAAAAAACAAACATCAAAAGCTATACTTTTTAGCATTTCAAACACAATTTCCGTACTTTTATCTTCTCAATGGATTTTAAATTAACCTCACAATATAAGCCGTCCGGTGATCAGCCGGAAGCAATCCGTCAGATGGTGGAAGGCGTAAACAACGGCGAAAATTACCAAACTTTACTCGGCGTAACTGGTTCGGGAAAAACGTTTAGCATTGCCAACGTGATCCAGCAAACACAAAAACCGACGCTGGTTTTAAGTCATAATAAAACTTTGGCTGCACAGCTTTACGGCGAATTCAAGCAGTTTTTCCCGGAAAATGCGGTCAACTATTTTGTTTCTTATTACGATTATTACCAGCCGGAAGCGTTCATTCCTTCCTCCAATACTTACATCGAAAAGGATTTACAGATCAACGAAGAAATTGAAAAACTGCGTTTACGCACCACTTCTGCGCTGATGTCTGGCCGCCGCGATGTAATTGTGGTTTCGTCCATTTCCTGCATTTATGGTATGGGAAACCCGGAAGATTTTTCGAATTCGGTTTTCCGTTTTGCCGTTGGAACAAGAATCAGCAGAAATGCTTTTCTACATCGTTTAGTGGAAATTTTATATGCGCGGACAACTGCCGATTTTAAACGTGGAACCTTCCGTGTAAAAGGTGATGTGGTAGAGATTTATCCGGCTTATTTGGATTACGCTTACCGAATTAACTTTTACGGTGATGATATCGAAGAGCTAAGCACATTCGATGTAACCAACGGAAAAACCATCGAAAAAATGGATAATATGGTTGTTTTCCCGGCCAATTTATATGTGGCTCCGCGCGAACGTTTCCAGCAATCGGTTTGGGCAATCCAGGAAGAACTGGAAATGCGTAAAAAACAGTTTATCGGCGATGGCCGTTTTTTAGAAGCCAAACGTTTGGAAGAACGGGTTAATTATGATTTGGAAATGATCCGCGAATTGGGTTATTGTTCTGGCATTGAAAATTATTCGCGCTTTTTTGATGGCCGTCAGCCCGGGATGCGGCCGTTCTGCCTGCTGGATTATTTCCCAAAAGATTATCTAATGGTGATTGATGAAAGCCACGTTACCGTTCCGCAAATTCGTGCAATGTATGGCGGTGACCGTTCCCGCAAAATTTCGCTGGTAGAATATGGTTTTCGTTTGCCTGCGGCGATGGATAACCGTCCATTAAACTTTCAGGAATTTGAAAGATTAGCGCCGCAGACTATTTATGTAAGCGCAACGCCGGGCGATTTTGAGTTGGAAAAATCGGAAGGTGTGGTTATCGAGCAAGTGATTCGGCCAACAGGTTTGTTAGATCCGGTGATTGAAATCCGTCCGGTTATTAATCAGGTTGATGATTTGCTGGAAGAAGTTGATCAAACCATCAAATTGGGCGACCGAATTTTGGTAACCACTTTGACCAAAAGAATGGCCGAAGAATTAGCTAAATACATGGATCGTCTCAATATAAAATGCCGTTACATTCACTCCGAAGTAAAAACTTTAGATCGTGTAGAAATTTTGCGCGGTTTGCGTTTGGGCGAATTTGATGTGTTGATCGGTATTAACTTATTGCGGGAAGGTTTGGATTTGCCCGAAGTTTCGCTGGTTGCTATTTTGGATGCTGATAAAGAAGGTTTTTTACGGTCAGAACGTTCTCTCATTCAAACAATTGGACGTGCTGCGCGAAATGATCGCGGCCGTGTAATTATGTATGCAGATAAAATTACTGATTCGATGCAGGTTACCATGGATGAAACCAATCGCCGTCGCGATAAGCAAATCCAATATAATTTAGAGCACGGCATCACCCCAAAAACGATAGGAAAATCCCGCGAAGCGATCATCGAACAAACATCCGTAATGGATTTTAAAGGCGGCGTGCAGCAAGCTTACGTAGAACAGGATACAGCCAACAGCATTGCAGCCGATCCGATTGTGCAATACATGAGCAAACCCGAACTGAAAAAAGCCATCGACAATACCAAAAAAGAGATGCTAAAAGCAGCAAAAGATATGGACTTTTTGGGTGCAGCCAAATTGCGTGACGAAATGTTTGCGCTGGAAAAAATGATGACGGAGAAGTTTTAGGTTGATAAAAGAAGCATGGTGCTTTTTTTATCACCAAATTCTTTGTACTTCATATTGATCAAACCATTCATCAGAACTTACAATTGGTATTTGTTCGACGGCGGCTTGGGCGATTAATAATCGGTCAAAAGGATCGCGATGATGTAAAGGAAGTTTTTCTGTTTGGTAAATGTGAGCTAAAGAAATATCTAAAATTTTAGCGTTATAAGTGCTTAAAAAACTTTCAACAAAGTTAGTAATCGGTTGATTTAAATGCAGTTTGCCTGTTTTAACTTTTATCGCCAACTCCAAAACCGACACTTTACTTACTAACAAAATAGGTTCTGCAAGTATTGTTTTTAAAGTTTTGGGAGATAACGGCGAATTCTTTTTTTCTACCCAAATCAGAACTTGTGTATCCAGCAAAAGCGGCATTACAAGTATTCCTTAAACTCTTCAGGCGTTTCGTTAAAATCATCTGCCATCCAGATTTTGCCTTCTAACCTGCCAACGTTTTTTCGACGTTGTTCTATTATTGCAGCCATATCAACAGTTTCCGATTCATGCTTTAACAGCAAAGAATCAACAATAGCTTCCACTTCTTTTTGCTTATCCAAAGGTAAACGCTTGATTTTTTCTAAAATATCCATAACAAACAATTTGCTTACCAAATATAACGAAAAACAACACTTGCTGCCAACTGTGTAAAACGACTTAAATTGCAATTGATCGAGATTAGCTACATCATAAGCAAACCTTTTTCCCGTTAAACTTTTATATTTGTACTACATACCGTTTCAATCATGTTGCTAATCCGTTTTTTAATCATCTTAATTTGCATCCTGTACATGCTCCGCATGCTTGGCCGTTTATTATTGCCGGCTTTGTTTCGGGGGATTGTTAACAAAGCACAGTCGCAGCAAAACAATACTTCTCAAAACCAGGCTCCACGCGGCCCGAAAGAAGGAACCATAAAAGTAGATTACATTCCGCCAAACGTTTACAAAAGTGCCGTTCCGCCTACCGAAGGCGAATTTGTTAAATACGAAGACGTAAAATAGTCTGCAAAAATGATCCCGGAAGAAATTTACAAACGCCGCCATTTTGGTACGCCAGAATCCGTTTCGATCATCGTAACCAACTACATCGTTACCATTATTGATATCCAGGTTTTTGCCATATGCACGCAAATCAAATGGTATTTTTGGGCGGTGATAGGCTTGCTGGCTGTTTATAATTTTTACAAAATCAGTAAAAATATTGAGGTTTTCGACCGCAAAAACCTGATCGTTTACGGCATCAGCTTAGTGCTTCTTTTAGCAGTGTTTTTTCTACTTCGGACAAAAGCCCAACCTTGCTAAACCATTTCCACCAAAATTTTCCTGCCGATTTCCTTACTACTTTTTGACCATTTAAGTTAAATTTTAACTTTTTGATGAACGCTATTTGAAATTCATACTTCAATTTTGTTAAATTTCTGTAGGTTTGGAACTCATACAATTTTCAATCTTAGATGAATAACTGGTTCAAGCAAAACGGAATCCATTTCGCCGTAACAGGCTTATTTATAGCAATCTGCTTCTTTTATTTTACACCTGCCTTCCAGGGAAAAGTGTTAATGCAAAGCGATGTAACACAAGCGCAAGGCATGCAAAAAGAAATTATGGAAGTGCGTGCCAAAACCGGTACAGCACCACTCTGGACTAATCAGGTTTTCGGTGGAATGCCCGCTTACCAAATTTGGGCTTTTTATCCGGCCAACGTAACTACTTATGTAATTTCTGCCCTAAAAGCAGTATTCCCAAACCCAATTGATACTGTTTTACTGTCGCTTTTAGGTGCTTATCTTTTGTTCTGCGTGCTGAAGTTAAATCCCTGGCTTGCTGCTGCCGGTGCTATTGCGTTTACTTTTTCGTCGTATAATTTTATTTTGCTGCATGCCGGCCACTCCAATCAGGCTTATGCCATTACTTTTTTTATGCCGATTTTGGCTGGAATCATCCTCACTTTACGCGGAAAACACTGGCTCGGTGCTGTTTTAACCGCCTTTTTTTTGGCGATGGAAATACGTTCCAACCACATCCAGATGGCGTATTATTTGATGTTTTCGCTGCTGATTTTGGTTGGGATCGAATTGTATCACGCCATCAAATTAAAAACTACCGCTGCATTTTTTAGGTCGATGGCTTGGTTAGCAGGCGCAACTTTGATTGCCTTGATGATCAACGCTTCTATACTTTGGACGACCTACGAATACGGACAAGAATCCATCCGCGGAAAATCAAACTTAACACAACCTAAAACAAACACCAGCAGCGGTTTGGATAAAGATTACGCTTACGGCTGGAGCCAGGGCGTAGGCGAATGTATCACGTTTTTAATCCCCGATACTTATGGTGGAGGTTCAGGAGGTGGTACATTAAAAGCGGATTCTAAATTTGCACAAGCTTTAATAGACAAAGGTGTTCCGCAAGATCAGGCAATTAGTATAGCAGGTCAAATTCCAACTTATTGGGGCGCAAAACCAGGCACTGAAGGACCGTGGTATTTTGGTGCCGGTGTTTGTTTTCTGTTTGTTTTTGGGCTGCTGATTATCCGCAACCGCGTTAAATGGTGGTTACTGGCAACCGTAATTTTGAGTATGCTGCTTTCTTTCGGCAAAAACTTTACGTTGGTTTCTGATCTTTTCTTCAACTATTTTCCGTTTTACAATAAATTTCGTGCGGTAGAATCTATTCTTGTTTTGACTGAATTTGCATTCCCAATTCTTGCTTTTTTAGCTATAAAAGAAGTACTACAAGTAAAGGACAAAACGCTTATCCTAAAAAAACTCTTTCTATCCTTATATATTACTGGTGGAATTGCATTGCTGGTTGCCCTGGTACCAACATTATTTTTCAGTTTTAAAAGTGTAACTACAGATGGATATTTAACTGCTCAATTAACACAAGCTTTTCAGGGCGATAGTGCTTTTGCCAATTCTATCGTAAACAATGTTCTGGTACAAGACCGTGCTTCAATTGCACGTGCAGATGCCATTCGTTCTTTGATTTTTGTGCTGATTACTTTTGGTGTTTTGTGGGCTTTTATCAAACAAAAAATTAACCTGCAAATTACTTCGCTGTTAATTCTGGCTGTTACTTTGGTCGATCTATGGTCGGTAGATAAACGTTATTTGAAAGACGACAGTTTTGTGCCGAAAGAAGACGCCATGCAAGTTCGTACACCGCGGGAAGTTGACCAATTTATTATGCGCGATACGGATCCGGATTTCCGCGTGCTGGATTTAACGATCGATCCTTTTTCAAATGCTACTACCTCCTATTTCCACAAAACTTTAGGTGGTTATCACGCAGCAAAATTGAAACGTTTCCAGGAATTGATTGATAACCAGTTTACTAAAAGCATTAACCAGGACGTTTTGGATATGTTGAATACCAAATACGTAATCAATTCGGACCCGAAAACGCAGACCGTTGGTATGAAAGCAAATGCAACGGCTTGCGGCCACGCCTGGTTTGTAAAACAAGTTCGTTTTGCAGATAATGCCGATCAGGAAATGCAAGCCATTAGCAGTTTCGACCCTAAAAATGAAGCTATTGTAGATAAAAAATATCAGTCCCAAATCGATACCAAACAAAACGCAATTGATGAGAACGGCAAAATAACTTTAACCAGTTACGAGCCGGAACATCTAATTTACGAAAGCGGTTCTACCACAACACAAACAGCTATTTTCTCCGAAATTTATTACGATAAAGGCTGGAAAATGCTGATAGACGGACAAGAAAAACCTTACTTCCGTGCAGATTATTTGTTACGTGCCGCACAAATCCCAGTAGGAAACCACAAGATTGAATTCATCTTTCACCCAAATTCTTATTATACTGGCGAAGGTATTTCTCTGGCCGGTTCTGTTTTATTGGTGCTGGCTTTTGGCGGTTACGTTTTTGCGAAGAGTAGGAAGAAAAAGGTGGTAAAAACAGTATAGGTTCAAACATCTTTAATATATTTATATTATGAGCAATTTTTTGGAAAGAATAACAATGGATTCAAATATATGCCACGGAAAAGCATGTATCCGACACATGCGCTGGCCTGTTGAAGTTGTTATTGATCTGATTGCTTCTGGCATGTCGTTCGATGAAATAATTACAGATCATCCGGAGTTAGAAAAAGCCGATATAGTTGCGTGTTTAGCCTACGCAAAAGTTACTTTATCAGGAAAATCATTAGCAGAAGTTAATTAATGAACTTTCTGCTGGATGTACATTTACCAATAAGCTTATCAAAGTTTTTAGGTAAACAATCAAATTATAATACCATCCACGTAAATCAAATTTTGCAGAAGTGGCGCACTCGTGATCTTGATATTTGTAAGTATGCTGATGAAAATGATTTCACTGTAATTACAAAAGATCAGGATTTTAAAGACTCTCATTTTATCAGTCAAACCCCCAAAAGTTGATTAGAATAGCTTTAGGAAATATCTCCAATGCTGATTTAATCTTACTTTTTGAAAAACATCTTTTCGATCTAGCAAAATTGGCTAAAAGGAAAATTTTTTATGTAGAGATTAGTGCTGAGAGGATTATCATAATCGATTAAATTCTTAATCATTCGTCCGCCGATACTTCAACCAATAAAACCCCAGATTAAAAGCAATCACAAAATGGTTTAATACAGTTTGCAGCAAACCATAATGTTTCCGCATAATTGCAAAACGCTCCTGCAAACTTTGTAAATGTTTCTTTTTCGACATTCCGCCTACCAAATATTTAGCTACGTATTGGTGCACGTTTACAATTTTCTGTGCTTTCTTTGCGGCCGTTAAAATCCAATCAATGTCAGCACTTAATTGATATTTCAAATCGTAAGGTTCTACCAAATTTCTGCGGATGAAAATTGCCTGATGGCTTACGCTCATTCCATATTTAAAATCTCGCCAAGTAAAATTTTCTGGTGCTTTGTGTCGGCGCTGGCCAAGGCTTTGCAAATCCTGATCGATCATTTCTGTTTCTCCGTAATAAATATCAGCATCAGGAGAACTGGCAAATACTTCTTTTACGGTATCATTTTTATAAAATTCATCTCCTGAATTTATAAAAATAACGTAATCGCCTTTTGCAAAAGCCAAACCTTTGTTCATCGCCTCGTAAATTCCTGCATCTTTTTCACTTGTAAAAACAGCCAATCGATCTCGATATTTTTCAATGATTTCTAACGTTCCATCTGTTGATTTTCCATCAATAATAATGTATTCAATTTTCGGATAAGTTTGGTTTAACACCGAAAGCATTGTCCGCTCAATATCTTTTACGTTATTGAACACCACTGTAATTACACTTAAAACCGGCTCAATCATTTTTAACCAAGCTTTTGTACAGTTCAAGATGTTTTTGTGCGATCACTTTTTCTGAGAATTTTTGCATCACTGTTTCCCGTGCAGCATTTCGCAATGCTTCTTTTGCAAGGTAATTTATAATCCATTCCATGCCATCGCAAAAACTTTTGGAGGAACGGTATTCAGCCAAAAAACCATTGTGTTTGTGCTCAACCATATCTGGGATTCCGCCGGTTGTAAAAGCAATAACCGGTGTGCCGCAAGCCAGACTTTCCATCACGGTGTAAGGCAAATTATCTTCCAGCGAAGGAATTAAAAAAGCATCGGCAGCAGCGTAACAAGCAGCCAATTTTTCATCTTCGTTGATTGTTCCCAAAAAGGTTGTTTTAAACGGAAAAACAGGAACGTCTTCCGTATTTCGGTTTCCAAAAATAACGAGTTCAATATTTTCTATGTTGATGCTTCTTTTACCGGCTAAAAGTTCGAGGCTTTCTAAAAGATAAGCTGCGCCTTTGTGCGAATCCTTTTTGGAAGGCATAAATCCCGTCAGGAAAATAAATTTATCTGTCGGAAGATTTAGTTTTGCTCTTGCTTCCTGTTGGTTTTGAGGTTGAAAAATATTCGTTTCTAAAGTATTTGGAATAACATTTATAGATTTCCCATTCATCAAACTACTTCTTAAAACTGAGCTTTTCATCCAAGTGCTGGGCGCAATAATTTGAAAGTCGAGCTTTTTATACGCTTCATTTTTCTGTTTCCAGATTTTGTGCGAAATATCTCCTGGATCAGCATCAACCAAAACCGGACAATTACCACATTCTTTTTCAAAATGATCACAAGTATAACGCACATGGCAACCGCCGGTAAAAGCGTTGCTGTCGTGGAAAGTCCACACAATTGGTTTCTTTAATTTCACCAATTCTTCGAGATGTTTTGGGTTTAGAAAACTGTGGTTCACCCAATGCAAATGAATCAAATCCGCAGCCAAAACGTCCGGATGATGAATAACCGAAGTCCCAAACCAAGTAAACGAAAAAGGGATTTTAACCGGTTTTAAATAACGTTTGGCCAATAATCGTTCCGCAACAATTGTAAAAGCGGCATAAGTACGTTTTGCAAAAGTATTGGTAAAGGTTTTAACGGCAGGATTTTTACCAAATTTGTAAAAAACGATTACTTTGGAATAAATGCCTTCTTCCGCATTTAAGGCGAGGTTTAACCGTAAACATGCACGGCCGGCACCACCGTTTCCATCGTAAGTATTTAAGTGCACAACTTTCAGCATCGCTCAAAAATACACTAATATTTGTGCTGTAAAAGAAGCATTAGGTGCTGCAAAAATCTGATTGCTTTTTATTGCTGATCTTTTGTTTCCTTTTATAAAAATGTCTGTTTTTTCTTTTACTTTGTAGCAAAATGAGCAACCAACTCACGGATAGGACTTTCTGGAAAAAATATTGGGAATCGAAGAAAGACCTCGCTGTTGCCATTAAACCTGATTATACTTTTCATCGGATCCTTAAAAAACTCATCAAAAAAAACAAGCTCAAAACGGCGATTGAATTGGGTGGTTTTCCGGGTTATTATGCCATTTATTTACACAAGTACGAAAAGCTTGAAACGACGTTATTTGATTATTATGTACACACCGGAATTTTGGTTGACGTGTTGGCTGCCAATGATTTAGATGAAAAAAGTATTGGCGTGATTGAAGGAGACCTGTTCAAATACAAAGCTTTGAAGCAATATGATTTGGTACTTTCCTGCGGGTTGATCGAACATTTTGAAGACACAAAAGACATCATTAAGCGGCATTTGTCTTTCCTAAAACCTGGCGGAACTTTGTTTATTACTTTGCCAAATTTTTTGGGCGTAAATGGTTGGGTGCAACGCCAGTTTGATCCTGAAAATTACAGCAAACACAATGTGAAAAGCATGGAGCTGGATTTGCTTGCGCAGATTTGTCGCGAATTGAATTTAAAGGACGTGGAACTGAACCATTACGGCAAGTTTTCGGTTTGGCTGGAAAACAAGCAGTCTAAATCTGTTGCAGCTAAAATGCTGACTAAAACAATCTGGTTTGCCGGAAAAATTTTTACACGGATTGTTCCTACCGAAACTAAATTATTGTCTCCTTATATCGTGCTCACTGCCAGCAAACTTTAACATGCAATACTTCTTTTACGATACTTTTTTGGTAATGAAACGCTTAATCCGTTGCAGTAAATTGCCTTTCCGGTTACGCAAAAAGTGTTTAATTACGGCATAAGCTTCCGGGTTTTCTTCTACTTCCGCAGGAAAAAATTGAACTGGTTTCCGTGCCAAATTTACCTGATACATATCCTCTTTGTTGGAATGCACGCCGCTGCCATCGTGGCCAATATTATGGATTAAAGATTTGGAAGGGTTTAACGTTAAGCCACCAGCTAAAAACACAGAAGCATACCAGCGGATTGCCCAGGAATTATTTTTGCCGGATTTAAATTCCCTCATCTGTTTCCAAAAATTCATCGTTCCTTCGATAGAAAATTGCCTTATTTGCGGTTTACTAAACTGATTCATCAAATCATCAATATCCGGGTTAAAGTTTTTCCAGGCACGGTCCCAGGTTGCCCAGCCCCAACTGGTTGCAGCGCGGTAAAAAAAAGTTTCAGGCAGATTTTTATCAGCCAAAGGATACATATACGCGCCAATATGCATTACTTTTTCGTTGTTGAAATAACGCTGTAAAGCATCATTAAAATAGCGCAAAGTAAATGGCGAAGAAAGCAAATCATCCTCAAAAACAATAACTTTTCCATATTCCTGCACCAGTTGGGTTACGCCCGAAATAATTGCATTCGCCAAACCCTGATTTTCCTGACTTTCAATTATTTTGACAGATTTAAACCCGTCCGTTTGTTTAATTAAAGCACGAACTTCATTTACTTTTGTTTGATCGAAACCGGTTTTTGCTCCGTCAGAAAAAATGAACAAACGTGAATCTTCTGCCAGCAAATTTTTTTGTAAATAACTGATTGTGCGCCGTGTATGGTCTGGGCGGTTATAAACAAAAAGGGCAATCGGAGCCAGGCTTTGCATGCTGTTTTTATCGCGTAAAAATTAGAATATTTTAGGACTTTGATCTGTTGCGCTGCATAAAACCGTGTAAGCACTAGTCAGTTTTTCCTGTAACTTCTTTCCCAATACCTGGTTTAGAATTTTTTTGAGCTGATATTCTACTTCAATCTTAACGTTGGTAATCAAACTTTTATGCTTTTTTTGATTGATAAAAACATTGAAACGTGTTACTTCCGGCGTAATCATGGAAGTTTTATCGGCCAAAATCTCAAACCCTTCAGACCGTAACAAATAACGCAATGAACTTGGCGTGTAAACATTCAAATGTCCGTAAGCCAAAAAGTGATTGATGCGTTTATCAACCCCAAAACGATAATCGCGCGGCACTTCGATCAACTGAAATTTGGCAACTCTTTTCAGTTCGCGCAGCAACATTCGCTCATATTCCACATGTTCTAAGACGTGCGCTAAAATTACCAAATCAAACTCCTGATCTTTAAAAGGAATGTGGTAACCATCGAAAGCTTGTACTTCTTTTATCGACTTTAAATTGCGGCTTTTAATATGTTCTACGCCGCTTTCAGAAATTTCAATTGCGTTCAATTCTGGTGCAAAATTCCATTGATCCAAGTAAAATAGAATACTTCCATCTCCTGCACCAACTTCTAAAACTTTTACAAATTGCTTTCCTTTACAAACATCCACAATATTTTGCGCCTTATATTTTGCGCCCAACATGCGCCAGGCTTCATCATGATTTTGATAAAAATTATCGTAAGCGGTTTTAACATTTTGGCTTACAATTTCTTGTTCTGGCATATTATAAAAATAATTGTGTTGAAACGTTGTTATTTGTTTTGTTTGAATTTAACCACTTTATTCAAAATAAGATTGATGTCTTCGGAGATTTTAAAAAGATAAGCCAGCGAAATATAAATCAACGCAACGATTGCGGAACGGTAAATCAGATCTAAAAAGAAACCTGGAATAACTGGCAAAAATAACCCGGCAGATAAACTTATTATGCTAATAATCAAGATATAAACATAAGTAATATCAAAAGGTTGTAGTCCGAATTTTACTTCAATAAAAAGCCAGTAAGCAAAGTTTAAGGCAAACATAGTGGCGAGATATGCAATTGCTGCGCCCATCATTCCCAAACCCGGGATCAACAAATAATTTAAGCCAATACATAGAAGAACGGCCGCAACCAGCAAATAAGTAACTAGTTTGTATGATTTGGAACTGCTGATAATATGGCTGTTTAAACCGCCGGTAATATCAACCAAAAACGCAATCCCAACTACAATAAATACGTTAAAATATTGATTGTAAGACGGTTTGTGCAGCAATTCGAGAATGTGATTTTTATTGATGATCAACCCAACCAGCAACAAACAGCCGATAAGCGATTGCACAACAGAAGTTTTATGGTAGATTTTACCGATTTTAGTCAAATCCTGATCTTTCCAGGCGTTGGAAATAATTTGGTAAGATGTTCTGTTTAAGGCTTTTGCGGGAAGATTGATGACCATCGCAATCCCGAAAAAAACCGTGTAAATGCCAACAAGTGCAAATGATTTTTCGGTTAGCGCGCTCAGCATAATCATGTCCAGGTTTTGGATCAGCGCAAAGGAACTTCCGCTTAAAACCGCAAAAAAACCGTAACTGATCATTTCTTTACCGCTGTTTTTTACTTCTGCTGAGATATTTGTCAGCCTGAAATCTTTTCCCAAATAAACACTCCAACCTAAAATTAAAGCGATCAGGAAATTGGCAAATACGTAAATCGATAGAAAACCTTGATAGTTGGTCAGCTTTACTATAATCAATAAAATGCCGATGGAAGTAAATAACCGCAGTAAAACTTCCTTCAAAAAAGCCGAAAGCACATTTTTAAAAACGGCACGCGCCAGGCTTTCAATTACCGTATAAGTCAATGTAAAGAAAGCAACCGGAATGATGATGTAATAGTAACGCTCCAGCAAAAATGCGCCATCTTTATCGCGGTAATAATTTAAAACCGGCGTTTTGAGTGTTAAAAAAAGTATGGTAAAAACAGTAAAACTTAACAAAACAAACAGGCAAACGAAAGTTACGAAACCGCCGTGTGCTTTATTATCCGAACGGAAATACGGGAAATAGCGCAAAATAACATTGCTGATGCCTGCCGAAGCAAACTGCGCGAACAAACCGGAAATGGCAATTAACAAACTATAAAAGCCTAATTCTTCGACAGTTAAGTAACGCGGAAAAAGAATAATGAGGTTAAAAAAGCCGAGTGCAGTGCCCGCATATAAAATGATGCTGTTAAAGAAACCCTGCTTTTGTAAAAGATTCATCCGTTGTGCTGATCGAAAGCCAAAATTAACAGATTTGGCATGACTATTTGTGGATACTTTGTTGGATGATCCGGTCTAAGTTTGCAATCTGGTTTTCGATGGCGTAATTTTTAAGTATATGTTTTCGTGCAGCTTCTCCTAATTTTACTGAAAGTTGAGTTGAAAAAGCAATTTCGATCATTCTTTTAGCCATCAGATTAACGTCGTGTTCTTCTACTAAAAAACCTGTTTCGCCATCAATCACAGCTTCTTTTATGCCTGCATGTTTGGTGCTCACAATTGGCAAACCTGATGATGCCGCTTCCAGAACCGTAACCGGCGTTCCTTCCATATCGCCGTCTGGCGCAGTAACAGAATGCTGGACGAAGCAACGCATGTTTTGCATCAGCTTAATAATTTCTTCGGAAGGAAGAACGCCGGTAAAGGTAATTTTAGGCGATAAAAGAAGCATTTCGGCCAAAGCTTTGGTTTCTGCAAACAACGGTCCATCGCCAACCATCCATAAATGCGCGTTTGAGATTTGATCTGCAACAATTTTAAAAGCTTTTAAAACAGATTGGGGCGATTTCTTTGCAACAAAACGGCCAACAGAAAGAAAATTTGGAGGAGAATTGCTGATGTCAATCTGACTAAATCGTTCCGTATCAACACCGCAAGGATTTAACAATATTTTTTGAGGAGAAGCACCTAACGCAATAATTGCATTCGTCATGTCCTGCGAAACGGTGACAATTGCACTCGCATAAGCAAAAGCTTTTTGATAATAAGGAAGATAAGTTTGAACCGTTTTTTGCTGATGCGCATCGGCACCGTGAAATTGGATAACTAAGGGAACATTTGCCTGTTTGCAAGCATCGGTAACCATTGCGCCAACCATGCCGTATTCTGCAAAAACTACGTCGATCTGCTCCTTTTTTAAGTATTGAATTAGAGCTTTGTTGCGAATGACAATGCTTCTTTTACCAAGTATTTTCTTTCGAATAAGATAAATGAGCAGATCAATTTTAGAACGAATTAGCAACTTTCCATCTTCCTGATAAACCGGGAAAGCACCGCCGTACAAAACTTTTTTATTGCCAGAGAGCCTGTCAATATGCTGTTGAATAAAAGTTTCAGAAAAAGCCGATTGATTGGGTTTGATGATGCAAAGATTGTACGAATCCATTCGATGCTTCTTTTACAACGGTTTTTTCGCTATTACGATATACAAAGAAGCGTCCCGGTTTCGCTGCGCTTGTGTATGAATTTTATCGAATAACCGAATCCATGTTTGCATATAAAGCGCAAATGGCGGCAACAAAAGCTTAGGTAATTTTACACCGATAGCATCTTGCAACAATTGTAATCCGCTGGCTGCCAAACCCATAATCCCAAAAAAAGAAGTGATTGTAAACCCTTCTTTTTCTACAGTTTTGCGTAATCCGGCACTCGTCCAACGCCAGTAATCGTTTGGTGTTGGATGATAAAACCAGTAACCGTGCGTGGTTAAAATGATCGTTCCACCAGGCTTAAGGATTCGAAAAGCTTCCTGCAAATAACCTTCGGGCGAATCCACATGTTCTAAAACCTGGTTAGAAAGAACGATGTCGGCATAATTTTCTGGTAAAGTTGTTTTGCTATCGAAATCGATATGATGTTCGGCTTGCGGGTTCATCTCTAAATCCACTCCCAAATATTTCCCAACCATTGGCTCTATTACCGAACGATATGGCATATCGCCACAACCAAAATCAACAAGTAATTTATTTTTATCAGTAGCGGTTAAAGCTTCCATTTTTTTCAGCGTTTCGTCCCTCAATTTGGTGAGGTGGACGTAACGCGTAGAAAAGATGGAAGGGTTTAGCCGGCTGTTTTTTTTCATGCGGCTAAGTTAAATAATTAATAGGTGCTGTAAAGTTGGAGGCGGGATGATCTTTGAAAATCATGCTTAAATAGCTACACTTTAAAAAGGAGTTAAACAAAATATTCAATATTTTAATTGGTTATTTTTTACGTATAATTGATTTAACAATTAAAGACAAATATGGCTTTTGAAAGTCTAACAGATGATAAAATATCAGATTTAATAAATTGCCCTAAAAAGCTTACAAACCCTCAAGCAAAACCCAAAGAAAAAGAAGGACATCAACAAGTTAACTTTCGGGTTGTTGCATTAGATAAAACTGACCATGAATTCGAAGTATATAAAAGACAAAACTTGAGAGAAGGTATGGAAGATGATTTTTCTTGTGGGATTAGTTGGGTTGCCCCAAATGGTGAAACACTTACTTTGAAACGGTATAATGGATCTAGCCATAATCATTCAAATCGTTTAGAAAAAGTAGAACTTGGATACAATTGCCACATTCATATTGCAACTGAAAAATATATTAAAGCTAACAAGAAAGCAGAGGGATTTGCAGAAATAACTGACAGATATAATTCTCTTGATGGTGCTTTACATTGCCTCGCAGAAGATTGTAAAATATCTAATATTAAAACTACATCTGATTCAACAAATCAAACAAGATTATTCGAATAATGACTTTTGATATAAGTAAACTTCAAGAAAAACTTTGTTCACTTATGTGTGCTGAAGTAAGAATTCGAGCTAAAAACAATAAACTATTAGTTGTCGAAACTCCTTTTTTCTTCCCAGATGGTGACCCATATCAAATTTTCATGAAAGAAATGCCGGGTGGTGTTATACGTTTAACAGATATGGGACATACCATGATGCATTTAAGCTATGAGAATGACACAGATAAATTTAGGGACGGAACGAGAGGTAATATATTTAATCAAATAAAGTCAGAAACATTTATTGAAGAAGACAACGGCGAATTTTTCATTGACACGCAAATGGAAAATTTAGGATTCAACATTTTTCGATTCGGGCAGGGCTTAACAAAAATTAATGACCTCACTTTTTTAAATAGAGCAAGGGCAGAATCAACGTTTTACGATGACTTGCAAGATCAACTTATGAAAGTTGTTAGTGAAGAAAAAATCATAAAAGACTACTACTATACAGATATGGAAAATGCAAAAGATTATCCTATTGATTATAGAATAGAAGGAAAATCTGATCCAATATTTTTATTTGGCATTCCTAATAAAGACAAAGCAAGACTAACAACTATAATTTTAGAAAGGCTGCTTAGGACAAAAGCAGAATTTGAAAGTATTCTAATTTTTTCTGACCAAAGTTTAATACCTAGGCCAGATTTAGCAAGGCTTTCAAATATTGGTGGAGAAATGATTGCATCACTTGATGCAGAAACAGACTTTTCCAGAAAGCTTTTAAGAAAAGTAGCACTCAACTAATTACGTCTCACTCTAAAACAAATTTATAACCAATCCCTCTAACTGTTTGTAAGAACTGTGGCGAATCCGGGTTTTCTTCAATTTTTTTGCGGAGGCGGACGATGTGCATATCCAGAGTACGCGTGTTTACATCGGCGTTGTAGCCCCAAACTTCCATCATCAATTCTTCCCGATGGATTACTTTGTTTCGGTTTTTGAGGAAATAGAGCAAAATCCGGTTTTCCAAAATGGTCAATTCTACCTTTTTGCCATTTTTAATCAGCGTATGTGTGTTCGGCTGATGTTCCATATTGGCGAACTTGTAAGTTTCGCTTTTATCGTTGCTGAGTTTATATTTTACTTTATTTTCAATTAAAGCAGCCAGCACATCCATGTTAAAAGGTTTGGTTACATAATCGGAAACGCCAACATTGTAAGCTTCAATTTTATCTACATCCTGTGCTTTGGCAGTCATCATAATCACCACCTGGTCGTAACCTTTACTTCGGATTTCCTGACAAACATCTGCACCTTGTTTACCTGGCAGCATCCAATCCAGCAAAACAATATCCGGCTGCTCTTCTAAAATTAATTTCTCTGCTGCTACGCCGTCGGCCGCTTCGAGCACAGTGTAACCTTCTGCTTCTAAACGTTCTGCAACCAGGAAACGTAAATTTTCATCATCTTCAACCAGTGCAATTTTAATTTCTTTATTCATTATTGATGTTCGTAAGGAAGTGTGACTACAAATTCGGAACCTTTGCCCGTACTGCTTTTAACGGTAATATCTCCGTGCATAAAATTAACCAATTCTTTGCAAAATGCCAGGCCGAGACCAACGCTGCCGTTCTGGTTATACTGGTTTTGTATGCGATAAAATTTTCTAAAAATATTGTTCAGTTCGCGTTGGTCAATGCCAATACCTTGGTCTTTAAATTTAAAGATAACTTCTTTTTTAAGCTTTTCGATTTTTATTGTTAATTCTTTTCTGTCGGGCGGCGAATACTTGTAGGCATTCTCCATCAGGTTTTGGTAGATACTACCTAACAGAATTGGGTCGGTAAAAAAAGTATCCAAGTTTGCGCCAGTATAATTGATATTAAAAGCCGGATATTTTATTTTGAAGGATTCAATTTGGCTTTTGGTAAACTGATCTAAGTCAATCTGCTCGCTCTTAATTTGGATGGCTTTATTTTCTAATTGTGTAAAAGATAAAAGCTTGTTCATCAGCTCGTTCAGCTTATCGGCTTCTTCATTCAAAATCTTTCCATAATGGATACGCTGCCTTTCGCTCAGTTCATTTTTACTTTGTAAATTGGAACCTGCAATTTTTATCACACTAACCGGGGTTTTAAATTCGTGGGTGAAATTGTTAATGAAATCGTACTGCAACTTGAATAATTTTAAGTTAACGTTGAGGTTTCGGTAGATGAGCAGCGCAATAATCAGCAGGAAAAAATAAACCACCATTACGCCAAAAGCAATTGGCAAAAAGCTTTTGACAACCTCGTGGGTGAGGAAATTTTTATTGCTGCGGAAGTACAGTTTATAATCAGAAAAAGCACCCGGAAAAGCTATTTGCGTTGTGGTCACGTTTTCCTGTTCATTATCTAACGGATCGTAAACTATTGGCCGGATGGTGATGGATTGGTACAAACCCGGATTGGTATTGCGAATTTTTAAAGCAAGCGGATCAAAATAAAAGGTGAGCATATCCTGCTGATAATTTGATACAGGATAAGTGATTTTTGATAACTCTTTATAAATTTTTAATTCCTGCCGACGCGGAATGTTTAAATAAGTGATTTTATTAGGCTGGATGTTGTAAAATATTTTACGGAGATCGATATTGGGGCTACTGATTTTTACGGTATCCACTTCGCCAATAAAACCGGATAACTGTAAAGCCAACTGGTTAAAATCTGCATTATTGATTTTGTTTTTTTTTAAAGGTTTGATGATAGGTTTAAGGATGCTGTTTTTATCGGGCAAAAAACTATAAACCGATTTGATGGAAATACTAAGGTTACTGGCGCGCAACGTATAATGCTTGCGGTTGTTGCTAACGGCCAAATCGTAAAAAATTACTTTTTTAACAAAAGGGAATTTGCTAAAAACAGAACCAGTATATTTTGCAGCAGAATTAACGTTTAGAAAGCCATCGTAGGAAGTGATCTCGGCAATTTTATTCTGAAAAAAATCGTTGTACGGTTTGATGGTTTGATCCAACACATCTACTTTTTGCGATTTGAATTCGTTCTCAATATAAGTGCGAGTAAATTTGTACGATAAAAGAAGTATCACCACAAAAAACGTAGAAATGAGGATAACGAAAGCAGTAACCAGCAAGAAGTTTTTCCGGTAAGCCCTGTTATCTTTCATCAAAATTATGCTTAACTGTTTACTTCTTGTTTTTTAAATTAGTTTCTAAAAAGGCTTCAATCTCGTTATACATTTCTAACCGGTTATGTTCGTTTTTAAAGTACATGCGTTCGTTTTCCTTTAAAAAGTATTTCACACTTACGTCTCGGTTGCGCAAATCCCGCACAAACTGGTTTAATTCGCTGATGTTTGCCCTCGGGTCTTTGGCACCTTGAAAGATAATCAAAGGCACTTTAATTTTATCTGTATGAAAAACGGGAGAAATGGCACGCAGCATGTCGGCATCTTTTTCGGGGTTGCCGACCATTTCGTAAGTCATGCTTAAATACGGTTTTAAAAACGGCGGTACATCTTTTATAAAGGTAAAAAAGTTAATTAGTCCGTATTGCACCACAGCACACTGGTACAAACCCGGGTTAAACGAAACACCGTGCAGGGCGGAAAATCCGCCAAAACCACCACCATAAATAGCAATCTGTTTTGGGTTGGCAATTTTATTTGCGATCAGCCATTTAACGCCATCAGTAATATCTTGCTGCATTTTGCCGCCAACTTCTTTAAAGCCAGCACTTTTAAATGCTTTGCCATAACCGGTAGAACCTCGGTAGTTCACCTGAAAAACAGCATAGCCACGGTTTGCCAAAAACTGCACTTCAGCATTGTAGCCCCAACTGTTACGGCTCCAGGGACCATTATGCGGCATCATGATAACTGGTAAATCTGTTTGCTTTCTTGTTTGAGGCAAAGTTAGGTAGCCGTTAATTAACAAACCATCGGTAGCTTTGTAGCTAACCGGCTTCATGGCGCACATTTCTTCTTCCTTGATATCAGGGTTAAAATCTGTAAGCTTGCTTAGCTTTTTGTTGCCAACTTCATACAAATAAACAGAACCCGGGCTACGATCTGTGTAAGTACTAATTAGCAGTTTATTTTCAGAAGTGTCTCGGTCAATGATCTTGATTTCCTGATCAGGCAAAAGCTTTGATAAATCGTGATAAACCAGCATCATATCCTGGTTTAAAAAAAGCTCTTGCGGTTTAGCTTCTTCCCAGCTAACCATATCTAACCGGTGCTTGTTTTTGGAATAACTTACTTCCCCGATGTCTGCCGTTTTCCGGTCTAAAATCAGCTTTACTTCTTTGCCGGTTTCTGCATCAATTTCCACTAAAGCCGTTTTATCACGGTTGAGGTTAGACAAAGCGTAGAAACGGTAGCC
The DNA here is from genome assembly GCA_964657505.1 of uncultured Mucilaginibacter sp. GTDB lineage: Bacteria > Bacteroidota > Bacteroidia > Sphingobacteriales > Sphingobacteriaceae > Mucilaginibacter_A. Next base: position 598 of record CAZZVO010000005.1, on the reverse strand, counting down.
GCTGGTTTTTGTAAAAGCAATTGGCGTCACGGAATTCCTGAAATTGTTGCTGATGATTGGTTTAAAAGGGTGCTGTTCATCCTGTCTAAATAAAATCGTTTCGTTTACACCATCGGATGCTTTGGCTAAACGGATACTGCCTTCGGCCGCCGGATACCATTCTGTAATATTTCCGGGATTTTTTATGTACAGCTTTAGTTCGCCTGTTTGGATATTGAGTTTATAAACGTCAAAAATGGCAGAATCACGTTTGTTCATCGCGATGTTGATCCAATCTGAGTTTTCATGGTTACGGCTGATCAATTTAAGCCGCACTTTTTCTAAAGAAAGCAGCTTTTTCAGTTTCCTCTCCTGCATGTTGATAGCAAAAAGCTGGTACTGGTTTATATCAAGCAAATCTTTATTAAAAACAAGTTCGTTGTTCAGGCTCCAGAAATAATCTCGCACAGGATAATCAGCAAAAGAGGTAATCCTTGTTTCTTTGCCATCGGTAATGGATTGCACAAAAATATTCGGCTTATCGTGGTATAATTTTAAGTAAGAAATATATTGGCCGTTTGGAGAAATATGAAAAGCTGTTTTTTCGGGTGTTTTGAAA
>CAZZVO010000004.1:36024-45570 GCA_964657505.1 uncultured Mucilaginibacter sp. | reverse complement strand
ATATTATCTTCAAAAACTCAATTCGGTACACGCAAGTTTAACTGAAGATATGCATCAATATCTGTTAAAATTGAAGTAATATTCGAAATATTTCAGCCTAAACTTTTAACAATACAACAGTTGTTAATTTAACATTAGGAATATTTGATAACATTAATTTAATATTCGCTTTACCTCTTCATCACATCAACAAGGTTCTTTTGTAAAAAATTCAAGACCTGCTGATGATGAAAAAATTTTTACTGCTGATCCTTTTTTTTACTTTTTCGCTCAACCTGTTTGCAGCAGGAAATGGCACTGTAAAAGGAGTAGTAACCGATAGTCGTACCAAAGAACCGATGATTGGTGCAGTACTTACCTTAAAAAATCAAAAAACTGGCGGCATAATTTCTATGGCTGCCGGTTTAGACGGAAGTTTTCTCTTCAAAAATGTTCAGTCCGGGGATTATGAACTGGAAGGAAGATTTATTTCTTATCGTGATGCGGAATCAACTTTCTCTATTGCCAATAACGAAGTAAAAACGGTAAACATCGAACTTCAATCTAAAAATAACGACTTAAAAGAAGTAACCGTTGCCGGAAAAGTTAATGGCGGAAGCGACCAAACGGCAAGAAGGATTGAGCAGCGGTCTGACCAGGTTTTAAATGCTGTTTCTGCCCGAACGATTGAAGTTTCGCCCGATATTACCGTTGCAAATGTAATGCAGCGTGTTTCCGGGGTTTCTGTTGAAAGAAGTAACAATGGAGAAGCACAATATCCAATCATCCGCGGAATGGAAAAACGTTACATATCTACTTTGGTAAATGGAATCAAAATCCCAAGCCCGGATAACAAAAACCGTTACGTACCGCTTGATATTTTCCCTGCGGATATTGTTGATCGGTTAGAAATATACAGATCTTTAACGCCAAGTATGGAAGGCGATGCGATTGCAGGTGTTGTAAATTTGGTGCTAAAAGATGCACCGGATGATTTTAGTGTACAAGCTAATTTAGCAACTGGATATGCGCAAAGTATTTCGGCTAATGGTTTTACCAAGTTTGATCAAAGTGTAAGTTCCGGTCGTTCTCCAAGGATTAATAATGGTAATAATTATATTGCAACATTAGCGGATTTTCCAAATAACCCGCAACATTTTAGTAATTCAAAAGCACCAGTAGCCACAATTTTAGGTTTAAGTTTAGGCGGAAGATCTAAAAACAAAAAGTTCGGTGCAATTGGTGCCGTTAGTTATCAAAATCAATACCGTAATACCACCGGGACTTTCTTCGATACACAAGTTGACCCGGCAACCAATAATCCTTCGGTACAAAGTATTGAAAGCAGAAGTTACAGCACGCAACAACAACGCACTGCCGTAATATCCAAGTTTGATTACAAGTTTAATGATGCCAACCACATCGATTTAAATGCGGCTTATATCAACCTGACCCAAAACCAATATCGTTTTACTTCGGATACAAGTTTAACACTGGGACGTACTGCAATTGGAAATGGCCGGGTAACACAAGACCCAAGAAGTGTGCGTACGGTACAACAGATTTACAATTTTAACTTGCAAGGCAACCATCGTATATTGAATAACTTCAGCGTTAATTGGTCTGCTGTTTATTCGAGAGCAACTGCAAATGATAACCGTTCTGAACTGGCTTTGATAACCGGCAGAACGCCACAAGCAAACGGAACTGTTTTACAACAAGGTGTTACAGTTGATGCACTTAAAGGACAAACCAGGATATTCGGTTACAATTCTGATCAGGATAAAAGCGGTTACCTTAATTTCGTTTATACACCTAAAATTTTTGATACTAAAGTTGAATTTAGTGCCGGAGGAATGTATCGAAATAAAACAAGGAACAGCACTTACGATAATTATACTTTGGCATTGCCGGTATCCAATTCAACCCAAAGTTTTAATGGCAATATTGATGCAAACACGTTTGTAGTTTCTACTATTCAAGGCACATCAAGCGATGCTTTGAATTACAATTTTACCGAAAACGTTGCTGCTGGTTATGGTCAGTTTAAATTTACCGTCGGAAAATTACAAACTTTAGGCGGCGTGCGGTATGAGCATACCAACCAGAATTGGGTAAGTGCATTACCAAGTACGCAGGTTGGTAAAACAGGTTCCATTAAATACTTTGATTTGTTGCCGAGTTTGAATTTTAAATATATGTTAACGGATAACCAAAACATCCGGTTGTCTTATTACTCTGCCATTAGCCGACCAGGATTTTATGAATTGATCCCACATACTGGCGGCGATCCGGATGCAGATTACCAGGAAGTAGGTAACCCATATTTAAAAAGGGTAACGGCAGATAATTATGATTTAAGATATGAGTTTTTTCCGAAAGCTTTAGACCAAGTACTGGCTGGTGTTTTTTATAAAAGGATCAATAACCCGATTGAGTATACTTTAGAAAAATCAGGATTGGATTATGTTTTAAAGGCCGATAACTTCGGAACAGGTTACAATTACGGCTTTGAATTTGATGTGACAAAATACCTTCACAATTTCGGTATCCGTGCTAATTATACGTACACCGATTCTAAGATTACCACTACCAAGTTGCAGGATTATCGCGATGGAGAAGGTTTCCTCACTTCAAGAACGGTTTATCAAAGTCGGCCGTTACAAGGTCAGTCAAAAAATATTGGTAATTTCTCCTTTCTATACAAACAACCTAAAAGCGGTTTTGATGCGCAATTGTCTTTAGTTTATACAGGTGCAAGAATCAATACGGTATCTACTTATTATCAAAACGATGTTTGGCAAAAAGGCTTTGTAACGTTGGACCTTTCCACAGAAAAACGTTTGTTTAAAAAGTTATATGGTTATGCAAAAGTAACCAACTTATTAAATACGCCTTATGAATTAGAGATCAGAAGGCCATATCCAACAACCGGACAAGTAGTTGAAGACCAAACAGCAGGACAAAATACGTTCGTGCGCAAAGACAACTATCAGCAATATTATTTAATAGGGCTTCGCTACAAATTATAATACAACCCACATGAACCAAAAAATTTATCAACTGTTTTTGGCTGCAGTAGTAAGCCTTGCCTTAAATGCCTGTCATAAAGAAGAGTTTGTTAAAATCTCGCAACCGCTGATACAATCTGGGAACGTAATCAAATCTGATACTTTAAAAGGCAGCGTAAAAGGCACGATGCTAAGCGGGAAAACGTATTATTTCAATAGTGATATTACCATAAATGATGGTGATACCCTGTTGATGCAAAGCGGTGTAAAATTAATTGCCCTAGGCGATGGAAAAACTGCGGCAACTGCACCAGAAATATTTAACCACGGAACTTTTATCAGCTTAGGCACAAAAGCTCAACCAAATTATGTTACGGTTAGCAATGCTGCCGATCTGCATACACAGGCAACTCAGCAAAACTACAATAACGTTTTCCAGGGATGGTGGGGCGGCATGGTTTGTACGCCTGCTGCAGCAACAACTACTAATCCAACCCCTTTAGGTGGAGATGTAATTATCAAATGGACACATTGGGAATTTGCAGGCTCGCCAGCAGGTGCAAATAATGAAACTGCTGTTTACAAACAAGGCGATCCGCGCTACAACATTTATTTCGGCAATATTAAAAAGAATTTTATTGTAGAAGATTCCTGGTTTTTTGGCTCTAAAGATGATAACGTTCGTGTTGTTGGAGGGAAGATCAGCATCATGCGAAACACTTTTGAACTTTGCGGTGGCGTTGGCGGCGAGTTTGTAAATATGAAAAGTGGAACAGTGGGCGATGTGGCTTTTAACATGTGCATTGGTTCGGCTACAAATTCTATCAAAGCTTCTGATTCCGGAACTTCTGGTACACAATGTAATGTAAATTCCTATAACAACACAATTGTGAATGGTGGCTACCGCCAAACCAAAACAGGCCGGGGCGGAAGCATTGATTATGAAACAGGTGCCAGAGGTTCGATTTACAATAACCTGATTGTGAATTGCAGATTTGGTATACGGATTACTACCGATGCAGATGTGGCAAACGTGCTTTATAACAACCAGATGTTTTATGGTAATTCGCCTGCAATTGTTACCCAGTTTTACTCAGCCGACGGTATAGGAAAAGGCGTAGGCGTTTCAAAAACAACAGATATTATTTCATCAACACCACAACAAAATAATCCAATGTTTTACGGTTATGATGTTAATTCCTACAATTTTACGGCTAATCCTGGCCCAATTACGGCAAACTTGCAACCGTATAATTTGCTTACTGTTGGTAATGCAAACTTTAATCTGCAAACCTCATCACCTGGTTTAGGTAAATCGAAAACAGATTTTTTACCATTAAAAACAGTAACCACAACTGGCAATTTCGGTACAACAATTACATTGCCGGGGAAAGATATTGGCGCTTATCAGGAAGACGGGAGCGGAAACCTGCACTAACAAAACACAGTACTTCTTTTATCGGGTATAAAGTATTGCCCTTTTAAAACTAAACGCAATTTTTGTGTTGGTTAGATAGTTATTAATGTAGATAACTATCTAATTTACTGGTTTTAAATATGAAATATTCACTTCGTTTCTCACTGCAATTTTTTTTTCTTGTAGGCTTGCTATTTAATTTCAATGCTGCCAAAGCACAAAATACAAGAACACAAAAAAAACAAGAAAAAATAGAAGCCATTAAAAAGATGGTGGACAATCAAAACTACGTTTTTATGGCTCAAATGGCTTTGCCAATGGGTTGGCGATCCGTACAATTGAATTATGATTACAGCGTAATTGTTTCTAAAGATTCGATTGACAGCTATTTACCTTATTACGGGCGTGCTTACGTTGCACCGATGAACCCGACAGACCCAACAGAAACCGGCATCCAATTCAAATCCAAAAACTTTGAGTACAAAGCTAATTCGTCAAAAAAAGGTGGCTGGGAATTTAACATCATACCGCACGATGTAAAAGAAACCCGCAGTTTTATCCTCAACATTTCGGAGACCGGATATGCAACTTTAAACGTTACCAGTAACAACAGGCAATCTATTTCTTTTAATGGTTACATTACCGAAAACGTACCTAAAAAGAAAAAATAGGCAGTAAAAGAAGCATCGATCAGTTTGGTTAGTTTTCCAGTTCGATAGTGTAAAGTTTATTCAAATTACCTTGCTGCGTTTCTTCTATAATTGCAACGGTAGCAATAATCCCGTCTTTAATGCGGTAAATTTTACTCCCTTTACTGTTTTTAACGGGTAAAGATTCTACTGCCTTCTGCACAAGTTCAGCTTGTTGTGTGTGCGTAGTGGAGATGGTAAGGATAGTATGTTTTTTACTTTTATTAATTGTGAGATCGGTATAATCAGTATCTGCAAAGAGTGCGAAAAAACGGGTTTCGTTATTTCCAAGACCTGCTTGTAGATGATAATCTTTCTTCTTTAAAAAAGGCGTAACCAAATCAGCTTTATTTTGAAGGACGTATTGCAAATCCTGGTAAGTTAGTACCTGGTTTTGCGCAGAACACCAAAAGCATAAAGAACAGAAAATACCTGTAAATAGGATTTTTATCATGACTAATTTATTACATTTTTTGACGCTTATTCAAATAAAAGATAAACGTAAATAACCTGATAAAAAATACATTGCAAAAGAAGTATTGCATAAAACAGTGTAAGACAGGTTACAAAGTTTTACTGCAGTAATTTTAGAACCTGTGGTTGATAATCGTTTTCTTTTTAGTGTCGATTGTTTTGCTGGTATCTTCTGCAACGGCAACACTACTTGGTTTAGATTTATTGGCCTTGCAAGCCATCAAACAAACAAGGAATAAGTATAATAAGGCGCATTTCATTACACAATGAGTTGTACTCCAAATATACCGAATTTGCTAAACTAAACTTCTACTTTTTTAGAAACAATAAAATCAAAAATCATATTTAACCCATTTGTTTCTTCTTCAATTTCAATTTCTAAAGTTTCAATTTGAGATTTAATTTCGACTATTTTCTTTCTAAGTTCCGATAATTTCACGTTCTTTTTTTTAAGACTTGATTTTATATTACAGTACACTTTGTAATTTTCCATATTGTGAGATACGATAAGATTAAAACCTTAGTTTTTAAATTTTGTATATCTAATTAGTTACAATCACACAAACAATTTATAACTGACTGTACAAGTAGCAGCTTATCAATACAAGAAATTAGTTTATAAGTTTAGATTTATGTTGGGTTTTTATACGGTTGGCAGTAGGAGTAGGTTTTTACACTAACGGTTTAAAAAAACCAAAACTGCCATTAGTTTTCAACAAATATTGTGGCTGAGAAACTAAAAAACAAAGGTTGAATAACTTGATAGAAATAGTCGACATTAATACAAACTTGGATGGTACTGGCTTTTTTTACTGTACAAAAGAAGTATGGGCATTACAATACTTTTTTAAGTATTTGCCATACATTTCCTGCAATAATTTCATAGCCTTTTGCATTGGGATGTACACCATCCGGTAGGTTTAGCAAGCGGTTGCCGGCAATTCCATGCAATAGAAAAGGTAAAAAAGCCATGTTGTTTTTTTCGGCCAACTGCCTGTAAATAATCCTGAAATCTTTCAAAATAAAACCTGTTAAAAAGGAGGGAAGTTCCATACCCAGCAGTACCAGTTTTACATTCGGTTGCTTGATTTTAACAAAATCTATAATAAACTGCAGGTTGCTCATAGTTTCCGCTACTGTAATGCCACGTAGAACATCGTTGATGCCCAATTCCAATACAAAAACATCAATTTCCTGGTTGATTAAATTTACAATCCTGGTTTTCCCTCCGGCAGAAGTTTCTCCGCTTAACCCTGCGTTAATAACTTTATAAGGCAGGTTTAGCGAATTTATTTTATGTTGTATGTGTGCCGGAAACGACTGATTAGCCGATAAGCCATAACCGGCAGTAAGGCTATCTCCAAAAAATAATATCTGTTTAAGTTCCTGTTGTTTTAAACTTTCTTCTGCCATTAAATTTAGTGGTCAAAAATATCATTAATAAAAAAAGTGCCTCTAAAAGAAGCACTCTACGTAGTTCAATTGGAAAACACTTTACTGCTCCAGCCCACGGCCGGTTTTATGTTGCAGTTCGTCAATTTTTTTAGATGCTTCAGCTTTATTTAATGTTTCGTCAATATCTTCTCCGGCTTGGTCTGATAGTGTTTTTAAATAAGAATGTTGTGCGCCTGTCATAGGTTCGGCACCTGTTGTCCATGTATCCGGGTCTTTTATCGTATTGGTATTATCAGTTGATTGGTTACTGTTTTCTGTACTGTTTTTATCCTGATCAAACAGTTCGTCTTCTTGTGGAAAGTTCATCTTTTTAAATATTGGTTAATAATGATATCAACCAAAAACTAAAAAGAATGTTTTTTATTCATGCGAAAAAGCTAAAAAAATTAGTTGTTTAGCATTTTAATAAAAGTGCCCAATTGCACCTTCATTAAACGGCGATCTACAATAAAATCCAGGAAACCGTGCTCTAAAACAAACTCCGCTGTTTGAAATCCTTTTGGCAAATCTTTTTTAATGGTTTCTTTAATTACCCGCGGCCCGGCAAAACCAATTAACGCACCAGGTTCTGATACATTGATATCGCCCAGCATGGCAAAAGAAGCAGTAACGCCGCCAGTGGTAGGGTCTGTTAATAAAGAGATATACGGAAGTTTGGCTTGAGCCAGCAACGCCAACTTAGCCGACGTTTTGGCCATCTGCATTAAAGAATAAGCAGCTTCCATCATCCGTGCGCCGCCAGATTTTGAAATCATCAAAAATGGAAGCCGGTGCTCTAAACAATAACTAATGCTGCGCGAAATTTTTTCGCCCACTACAGAACCCATAGATCCGCCGATAAAAGCAAAATCCATACAGGCAATAACCACTTCCTGGCCTTCAATTTTGCCGTAAGCTGCGCGTATGGCATCTTTTAAACCGGTTTTATTTTTGCTTTCTTCTAAACGGTCGGTGTACTTTTTGGTATCGGCAAAGTTTAAAGGATCGGCAGAAACCAAGTCCGGAAAAAGTTCTGTAAATTCATTTTGATCGAAAAGAATAGAAAAATATTCTTTGGAGCCGATCCTGATGTGGTAATTGCAGTAATGACAAACGTACTGATTTTCAACCTGTTCTTTATAATGAAGCGGCTTTTTGCAGTTCGGGCATTTGTTCCAAATACCATCCGGAGCCTCTTTTTTTTCTTCTGTGGTTGTAATAATCCCTTTTTCTTCCCTTTTAAACCAGGCCATCTATACTGTTTTTATGGCACAAATTAACAAAAAAAACATTATAGTTTAGGTTGATGGAAGCAAAGCAAACATTAGCGTTAGCAACAGCCTAATTTTGGTACTTATCCAGTTTAAATAACGGATTTTATTGCCTACAGTTGTATTTTCCTTAACTTCGATATTTAAAAAAAGAACATCACAATTATGGACCTTAAAAATTTTAAAGGCGTACTGCACGGCGAGCAAGTACAGCAATTATTTGAATTGGCTAAAGAGCACAAATTTGCTTTACCGGCAGTAAATGTAATTAATACCAACACCATTAACGCAGTTATGGAAACTGCAAAAGCTGTAAACTCTCCGGTTATTATCCAACTTTCTAATGGTGGTGCGCAGTTTTATGCAGGCAAATCTTTAAACAACGATCAATTGCAAGCTTGTATTTTAGGTGCTGTTTCTGCTGCACGTCATGTCCATTTACTGGCAGAGCATTATGGTATTGCTGTAATTTTGCACACCGACCATGCTGCCAAAAAATTGCTGCCCTGGATTGACGGTTTGCTTACCCACGGCGAACGTTTTTTCGAAGAACATAACAAGCCGCTGTTTTCGTCGCACATGCTGGATTTATCGGAAGAACCGATTGAAGAAAATATAGAAATCTCTGCACAATACCTGGAACGCATGGCTAAATTAGGCATGACTTTAGAAATTGAATTGGGAGTAACTGGCGGCGAGGAAGACGGTGTAGACAATTCTGATGTCGACAGTTCCCGTTTATATACCCAGCCTGAAGATGTGGCTTATGCCTACAAACATTTAAGTAAAGTGAGCAAAAATTTTACGGTTGCTGCTGCTTTTGGCAATGTACACGGCGTTTATAAACCGGGCAATGTAAAACTGCAACCGGTAATTTTGCACAACTCGCAGGAATATGTGAAACAACATTTTAACCTGACAGAAGAAAAACCGGTTAATTTTGTTTTTCACGGCGGATCTGGTTCTACGCAGGAAGAAATCCGAGAAGCAATTTCTTATGGTGCTATTAAAATGAATTTGGATACCGATATGCAATGGGCATTTTGGGAAGGTGTACTTAATTATTACCATACAAACGAAGGGTTTTTGCAATCGCAGATTGGAAGTCCGGGCAAAGAAGATGCCCCGAATAAAAAATATTATGATCCAAGAGTTTGGTTGCGCAAAGGCGAAGAAAATTTTGTAAAACGCTTAACAGTCGCATTTGATGATTTAAATTGCATCAACATAAACGAAAAGCTTTAATTATATAATAATACCAATAAAACGCC
>CAZZVO010000004.1:27331-36014 GCA_964657505.1 uncultured Mucilaginibacter sp. | reverse complement strand
ATCTTGCAATGGCGTTTTTTATTAATGCAAAAATTGGTTTAACTATGGCACAGAAAATAAATTCGTTTGAGCGTTTTGCCAATTGGGCAACTAAAGCAACCGGCAGCGCGAGTGCCTTTGTTATTGCAATGCTCATCATTATTGTTTGGGCGGTAACAGGCCCGATTTTTAAATATTCGGATGTTTGGCAGCTTGTGATCAATACCAGCACTACTATCATTACTTTTTTAATGGTTTTCCTCATCCAAAAATCGCAGAACAAAGACTCGAAAGCCATCCATTTAAAATTGAATGAGCTGATTGCTGCGGATAAATATGCCAGTAACCGGATGGTAAGTATTGAAGATTTATCAGAAGAAGAATTAGATAAGTTGCGCCAGTTTTATTTCACCTTAAAAGATTTGGCCGAAAAAGATTTTGATATACACCAATCGCATTCTATAGATGCAGCCAAGAAAAATCATTTACGTAAAATTAAAAACCAGTTTGAGGAAACCTCTGAAGAAAAAAATGAACAACCTGATACAAGTAAATAAAGCTATCGGAGAAGCTGAACTTGAAAAAGTGTTTGCCATCCGCAAAGAAGTCTTTGTTGGAGAACAAAACTGTCCACCGGAACTGGAGTGGGAACATGAAGACGAATCGATACACTTCTTAGCAAAAGTAAACGATGAACCTGCCGGTGCCGCACGATGGCGCAAAACAGCAAACGGTTATAAATTAGAACGTTTTGCAGTATCGAAAAAATTTCGCGGTTTTGGGGTTGGGCAGACTTTGGTTAAGGCAGTTTTGGCAGATCTACCCGAAGATGCAAAATACGTTTATCTCCACGCCCAAATTCAGGCTGTTTCTTTGTATGAGAAATTCGGGTTCGAAAAATTGGGGGACGAGTTTGAAGAAGCCGGAATTCGCCATTATAAGATGGTGTTGAAGAAGTAAGATTTATGATCAAATTTTAGGCGATAAAAGAAGCATACTGTTTTTATCGATATAAAGTCCTCAAACGTAAAAAGCTGTATCAAAATAAATCAATACAGCTTTTTATTGTAAAAAATCCAGAAGTTAACTTTGTGCAACAGGTTCTTTTATAGGTTCGCCGTTTTTGTAATATGGCCTGATGATCAATCTTGTGCCGCCATTATAACTAATATAGCTGCCCAGCCAGTTGATAAATACAACTACTTTATTGCGGAAACCTAACAGCGAGATAAGATGGACAAACATCCAAACCAACCAAGCAAAAAATCCCTGAAAACGGATTTTACCCATATCTACTACCGCTTTGTTACGGCCAATAGTTGCCATCGAACCCTGATCGTTGTATACAAAATTAACGGTTGGTTCACCCTTCATTAAATGTAAAATATTCTTTGCCAGATGCTTGCCTTGCTGCATAGCCACTGGTGCAACGCCCGGTAAGCCTTTCGGCATTCCTTCGGTGACGGTTGAGGAAACGTCTCCAATAGCGAACACATTATTTAGACCGACAACGCGATTGATTTCATCCGTAGAAATGCGGTTTCCTTTTGCAATTTGCTCTTTTTGAAAACCTTCTGGCACAACACCCATTACACCTGCCGACCAAATGACGTTTTTAGTTTTAATTTGTCGGCCGCCTTTAAAAGAAAGAGTTTTTCCATCATAGCTTTCTACCGTCACATTAGTAAGTACTTCTACGTTCATACCTTCCAGAAATTCCTGGGCTTTTTTAGAAGCTTGCTCGCTCATGTTGGCTAGAACTTTTGCTAAACCATCTACCAGATACACCTTCATCTCTTCCTTGTTAAGTTCGGGGTAATCTTTGGTAAGGATATAGTTGCGTATTTCTGCAATAGAACCGGCCAATTCTGCACCGGTTGGCCCAGCGCCTACTAAAACAAAGGTTAAATAAGGTTCGCGCTCTTCTTTGGTTGGCAACAATAAAGCGGTTTCCAGGTTTTGAAGGACGGCGCTGCGTAAGTTTAGAGCTTCCGGAATACTTTTCATCGGTAACGTGTATTTTTCGAAGTCTTTATTTCCGAAAAAATTATTAGTAGAACCTGTTGCAAGCACTAAATAATCGTAGGGGATTTCACCTATTGTTGTTTCGATACTGTTTTTATCGGTATTAACTTTTTGTACTTCCGCTATTCGGAAACGAAAGTTTTTTTGTCCTTCAAAATTCTTTCTTACCGAAAAAGCAATCGAATCGGCTTCTAAGCTGCCGGTGGCAACCTGGTACATTAATGGTTGGAAAGTATGATAGTTGTGTTTATCAACCAGTAAAACATCAACCTCTTTGTTTTTTAACGCTTTTGCAAGTTCTATTCCACCAAAGCCTGCGCCAACAATCACGACTTTTGGAAAATTAGTGTTGTATTTTGATTCCATAATGTTAGTACAGCAATTTAAGAATTCTGTTTGGGATTAAAAATACAAAAGCCGTTCTGAATAATCAAAACGGCTTTGCAAATAAGAGATTAAAATTAGTTCAGTTGCTTTTTGCCGAAATCTACAATAACCGGAGTAGCTACGCAAATAGAAGAATACGTACCGAAACAAACGCCAATTAACAAGGCGAAAGAGAACCCGCGAATTACTTCTCCACCAAAAATGAACAAAACAATCAACACAAAAATTACGGTTAACGCCGTGATGATCGTACGGCTTAATGTGCTGTTAATGGCATTATTGATAACCACTTTTTGCTCGTCGGATTTGGTGTTATGCAGGTTCAGGAATTCCCTTATCCGATCAAACACAACCACTGTATCGTTAATAGAATAACCAATAACCAACAGAATTGCTGCAATAAAATTCTGGTCAATATCCAGCGAAAAAGGTAAAATCCCGTTAAAGAGAGAGAAGAAACTTAACACCAGCAAGGCATCATGAGCCGTGGCAATTAAGGCACCCAAACTAAATTGCCATCTGCGGAAACGGATCAAAATGTAAAATGAAATAACGAGGATAGCAAAGATGACAGAATATACTGCGCTTGTTTTGATATCATTTGCAATGGTCGGCCCAACTTTTTGCTGGCTCATCACCTGGCTTGGGTTGTTGATTTGTTTTAAGCCTTCCTTTAATTTATTTTCTGCTTTTGTATCGGCGGTTGGCGAATTATCATCAACCAAATAAGTAGTTGTGATGCGCAATTGCGGATTCGTGGTTCCAAAAGTTTTAACTTCTGTAGTTAAATGATATGTTTTGTCTAACACGACACGCACTTGTTGCGCATCAACTGGTTTTTCAAAACGTACAACATAAGTTCTTCCGCCTTTAAAATCTACACCATAACTAAATCCTCTGGTAAAAATCGAAATCAAGCCCGCCAGGATAAACAGGCCAGAAAAAGCGTAAAACTTAAACCTGTTTTTAACAAAAGCGTAATGTGCATTTTTAAAAGTGTGCGCACTCCAAGGACGGGAAAAATTGATGTCCCAGCCTTTTTCCAGCATCCACTCAAAAATTAAGCGGGAAATTAAAAGTGAACAGAATAAGGAAGTGATGATACCGATCAGCAATGTTGTTGCGAAACCCAAGATCGGACCAGAACCAAAAATATACAGAATTACACCTGTTAGAAAAGTAGTGGTGTTTGAATCGAGGATAGAAGGCATGGCGTGTTTAAAACCATCGGCAACTGCAATACGTACAGACTTGCCATGTGCCAGTTCTTCCCGCACACGTTCGTAAATTAATACATTGGCATCAACCGCAATACCGAGCGTGAGCACGATACCAGCTAAACCTGGCAAAGTAAGTACTGCACCCAAACTTGCCAACACACCAAACAAAAAGAAAACGTTGATAAAAACAGCAACAACCGCAACTGTACCGGCACGGTTGTAATATAAAATCATAAATACAAGCACAACTATAAAGCCGATAACGCAGGATAAAATCCCTGCATGAATCGCTTCCTGACCTAATGACGGGCCAACAATAGCTTCTTCAACAATGCGAGCAGGAGCAGGCAAACGACCGGCTTTTAATACGTTCGCTAAATCTTTGGTATCATCAACTGTAAAACTTCCCGAAATGGAAGAAACACCGCCGGAAATTTCATTTTGAACTGTTGGTGCAGAATACACACTATTGTCTAACACAATAGCAATTGCTTTTTTATTGTTAGGATCAGCAGCAGCGGCAGCGGTAACGGTACGCCATTTTGCTGCGCCTTCGGTGTTCATAGTCATTTGCACTTCCGGACTACCTTTCTGGTCGTAATCATTACGGGCATCTGCAATAACATCTCCGGCTAAAACTGGTCCGCCATCTGCACCGGTTAGTTTTATCGCATACAGCTCAACACGTGGGATTTTATCGTTAAAACGTCTGGTATAATCATCATTTAAAGGCATTGCTTTAACGCCCCACATAAACTTTAAATTTTGCGGCATCACTGCTTTTACATCAGCATTTGCCAGCATTTTGTTTACTTTGACGGTATCACCAACGGCCGCAAAACCAACTACTGATCCCGGTGCCGCCTGTATACCGCCACCTTGCGAAGCGTAAACATTTGGACGAAGCATGTTTTGGTTCAACAACGGACTGGTTAAAGCAGGATTCCCCGTTTTTAAACTTTTAGAACTGGTGTCAGTAAGTTTGCTTTTGGCAACTTTGTTTAATAAACTTCCGCCAGCTACCGCAGTATCTGTTTTTGCCGATGCTGTTTTTACCGTACTATCTTTAGTGGCTGTGCCAGCTTTGGCTTTTGCTGCTAAAATATTGTTGATGTTGCCCAGTAAATTAACAATTTCGGCATTATCAAAGGTTTCATAAAACTCTAATTTTGCAGAACCTTGTAAAAGCTTGCGGACACGATCTGTGTTAGATTCAGAAATACCAGGCAATTCAATCAAAATACGGTTACTTCCACTTTGTAACTGAATATTTGGTGCCGTAACGCCGAATTTATCAATCCGAGTCCTTAAAATGTTGAAAGAACGGTCAACAGCACTTTTAGCTTCGTCTTGCAGATAACGTTTTACATCGTTATTAGAAGCATCAAATTTTATGCGGTTCTGACTTTCTTTTGTGGAGAAAATAGCAGCCAGTTTACCGTTCGGGTTCAGTTTTTCGTACTCGTTTACGAATAAGGTAATGTAATCCTGCTGACTTGTTTTCGATTCAACTTCTGCATTTGCCAAAGCATGGTTAAAAGCTTGATCGGTATTGTTATCAGACAAAGATTTTACCAGTTCAGCCAGCGAAATCTGCATTGTAACGTTCATTCCGCCTTTTAAATCCAAACCTAAAGCCAGTTCTTTTTCTTTGCAATACTGATAAGTATGGTTAAAAACAGGATAAACCGGTTGTGTAGAGATGGAATCGAGATAAGATTTTTCCTTTTCTGTGTTGCCTTTAGCATAATTTCTGGCGTTTTTTTCTACGTTTTGCACTACCCAAGTAAAGGATAGCTGGTAAACGCAAACTATTGCCAGAACAATCGCGAAGAATTTAATTACTCCTTTACTTTGCATGTTCTGTTGACTGTATGTGTTATTTATGGGTTTTTTAACAAGTCGGCAAAGCTAACAAAAAAATGCAACCTTGGTTTTATTATGTGATAAAAGAAGCATCAGTTAATTAGCGGTGCGGTCGAGCGTGATAAAAGAGTAAGAAAGCCGGTTTTTTTCGTCCGGAGAGAAATCTTCCCGCTGTGTTTCCCGCCATTGTTGAAGATCAAGTTCCGGGAAAAAAGTATCGCCATCAAAACTTTGGTGGATTTGTGTGAGATAAATCCGGTTGGCCAAAGGCAAAGCCAGCTTGTAAATTTCTGCTCCGCCAATAATAAATACTTCGTTTTCTGCCGAAGTTAGTTTTAAAGCATCTTCCAGCGAAACCGCAACTTCACAGCCTTCAATTTGATCAACACTTCTGCTGATGACGATATTCCTGCGGTTGGGCAAAGGTTTTCCGATAGAATCATGGGTTTTTCGTCCCATAAAAACAGTATGTCCAGTGGTTAGCTTTTTAAAATGTTTCAGGTCAGCTGGCAAATGCCAAATCAGTTGATTATTTTTTCCAATCACGTTATTTTCAGCAACGGCAACAACAAGGGAAATGAGCATTTTATTTCACCTCTAATTTATTGTTGCTCATATCAGCATCCATCCAAATTCCGCCATCAATACTAACCGAACTTATTTTTTTAGCCGATAAAAGAAGTACCGAAGCTTGTTTCTGATTTTTCTCCCAGATTTGAGGCGTTTGATGAAAAGTTTGATCGCTTCCATCAGCATAAGTTACCTTAACATCAAAAGGAATAGCGAAACCACCGATGTTATCAATAATTAAATTATATCCTTTTTTTGTAGGTTCTAATTTTTGAATGGAAAGGTCGATGTAATTAGTAGAGAAAAACCAATTGTTCCAAAACCAGTTGAGGTTTTTGCCGGATGCGTTGTTGATTGAGTAAAAGAAATCCCATGGAATAGGATGTTTTCCATGCCAACGCGCCATAAATTCATGCAAACTTTTTTTGAAGAGTTCATCTCCCAATAGATCTTTCAAAGCAAGATAAGCCAGCGATGGTTTGCCGTACTCGTTATCGCCCAAAATGCGGCCTGACTGCAATTCTCCGCGGGTGATGATGGGTTGTTGTACTTCTTTTATCGATGGATTTTTAATCCAGCGGTTAACGCGAAATTGTTTGTAATTTTCTGCGGCCTTTTCTTTTCCCAAGTCAACCTGGCCAATTAAATATTCAAAAGTTGTTGCCCAGCCTTCGTCCATAAAACCATAGCTGGATTCGTTGATGCCCATGTAAAACGGAAACCAGGTGTGCGCAATTTCATGTTCGGCCACAAACTGCGAAAAAACCGGATCGGGATAGGTTTCGTCATTCACCATCATCGGGTATTCCATTCCCGCATAACCCTGAACAATAGTTGTTTTTGGGAACGGATACGGCACGCCCGGCCAGTTTTTAGAAAGCCAGTTTAACGCATGCTGACCAAACTTCACCATCTGATGAAAATCCTTCGAGGTATCATTATAAGCAGCCTGTACACTTGCGCGGCGATTGGTTTTTTCATCAACAATTGTGCTGCTGGCGTCCCAGGTAAAATGGTCGCTCAAAGCAATGGTCACGTCAGTTATATCATTTGCTTTCCATTTCCAGGTATTTGTTTCTTTCTGGGCAGTTACCTGTTTGTTTTCCATTTTGTTTTTCGTGGCGATGTGAAAAACAGAATCGGCAGACATGGATTGATTTAAACGCTGTGCAACGGCCGGTTGCAAAACTTCTGTGGGATTTTGCAAAGTTCCGGTTGCCCAAACCACAAAATTTTTCGGGACGGTAACCTCAAAAGTATAATTGTTAAAATCGTTATAAAACTCGCGGCCGCCGGTAAAATCCAATCGGTCCCAGCCGTTGTAATCGTCATAAACAGAAACCCGCGGATAATAGTAAGCCAAAAAGAAAGTCGTTTTATCAATGATCCCTTCGCGGCCTTGTTGCGGAGAAATGTAGAAATGCCATTTTACACTCAATTTAATAGAATCGTGTGGCATCAAAGGTTTGTCCAGATCAACGTTTTGCCAGGTGAAATGCCCCGGATTATCCGGCAAAGCCGTTGCTTTTCCGTTCACCATAAAATTATCAATCACGGTTCCGTTGCTTAACGTGTCCTGGTTGCTGTTTGGGTTTCTTCTCGTCCCGCGTTTATGACTGTTTTGAACGATCCTCATCACCAATTGCTTTAACGTATCCGGACTATTGTTAAAATAAGTAATCTCTTCCGTTCCGCTGATATTTCTTTCCGGCGGCATTGCAGTTACCGAAATCTTATAATTCCCGTGATTTTGCCAGTAATTTTTGCCCGGCTTTCCGTTTGTTAAATGCGTGCCTTTTTGGTAAGCCTTTGCAATATCGTCCGGCATGGACAACGTTTGCGCTTTGACTTCGAGAAAAGACAAGATAAAAACAGTACTTAAAATTAGATTGCGGAACATAGATGCTTCTTTTATCGGGTAAAAATAGGTGATGTTTCTTTAAATTGATGTTTTAAATGAGCTTATCCAAATTGCTGCCCGTTAATGCGGAAACATTTGCTGTGATTTTCTCTAATTCCCAATCCCACCAGCAGAGTTCGAGCAATGCTTTTATCTTTTCGTCATTAAACCTTTTTCTGATGAGTTTTGCCGGGTTTCCACCAACAATCGTGTAAGGCTCAACATCTTTCGTAACCACAGAACAGGAACCAATTATTGCACCGTCGCCAATTTTTACGCCTGGCATAATCGTAGTTTTATAGCCAATCCAAACATCGTTTCCAATTTCGGTATTTCCTTTGGTTGGATAAGATTTGCCTTCCATTGCATTTTCCCAGCTTTTGCCAAAAATAGCAAATGGATAAGCTGTAATTGCTTCCGTAAGATGGTTTGCGCCGTTCATGATAAACTCTACATCCGAAGCAATCATGCAAAACTTGCCAATAATTAGCTTGTCTCCAATAAAATCAAAATGGTATTTTACGTTTTTAAGGAAGTTTTCCGGGTTTTCAAAATCATCATAATAAGTATAATCGCCAACAATAATGTTAGGATTTTTGATGATATTTTTGAGAAAAACAAGATTTCTATAATTAGCTAAAGGAAAAATTGTATTTGGATCAGGATGAAGCATTAAATCGAATTTTTAAACAGCAACTTGCGCTTTAATATGCGGCCAGGCTTCATAATTTTCCAG
>CAZZVO010000004.1:0-27321 GCA_964657505.1 uncultured Mucilaginibacter sp. | reverse complement strand
GTAAAATCCTCAATCTTAAAACTGAAAATATCTTTCACTTCCGGGTTTATTCTCATAATCGGAAGTGTTTTCGGTTCACGACTCAACTGCAAATTGGCTTGTTCCAGGTGATTATTGTAGATGTGCGCATCGCCCAAAGTATGGATAAAATCTCCCGGTTCGAGATCACAAACCTGCGCCAACATCAGCGTTAACAAAGCGTAAGAAGCAATATTGAAGGGAACGCCAAGGAAAATATCAGCACTTCGTTGATACAATTGACAAGATAATTTCCCATCAGCAACATAAAACTGGAACAAACAATGACAAGGCGGCAATGCCATTTTATTTACGTCAGCCACGTTCCAGGCAGAAACAATCATGCGGCGCGAATCCGGATTGTTTTTTAATTGTTGTACAATTTGAGTAATTTGATCGATGTGGTTTCCATCGGGTGTTGGCCAGCTTCTCCATTGGTAACCATAAACCGGACCGAGGTTTCCTTCGGCATCCGCCCATTCGTCCCAAATTTTTACGCCGTTATCTTTCAAATATTTAATGTTGGTATCTCCGCTTAAAAACCAAAGCAGTTCGTGGATGATGGATTTTAAATGCAGCTTTTTAGTAGTCACAACCGGGAAACCTTGCTGCAAATCAAACCGCATTTGGTAGCCAAAAACGCTGATGGTTCCGGTTCCGGTGCGGTCGTGTTTCTGGTTGCCGGTTTCCAAAACTTGGCGCATTAAATCCTGGTATTGTTTCATGTTGATTTTAAGGTGATAAAAGAAGAATTACATCGGCACAAAGAAAAATAATCTATTTTTGGATTCCTACAAATGTGTAAAAGTAAAGAGTTATAAACTTGCATGATCGTATTTCCAAACGCAAAAATAAATATTGGTTTAAATGTGGTTGAACGCAGAACTGATGGTTACCACAATCTCGAAACAGTTTTTTATCCGATAAAAATTTATGATGCACTGGAAATTGTTTTGAGCGATGAATTAAGTTTTACTTCTTCCGGCAATAAAATCCCTGGAAACTCGGATGATAATTTGTGTTTAAAAGCTTACCATTTGATTAAGAAGGACCACGATTTGCCGCCAGTAAATATTCATCTTCACAAAAATATTCCGATTGGTGCAGGTTTAGGCGGAGGATCTGCCGATGCCGGATTTTTTATTAAACTGTTAAATGAAGTTTGCAAAATTGGGTTAAGTGCAGAAACAATGGAAAATTACGCCCGGCAATTAGGTGCAGATTGTGCTTTTTTTATCGGCAATAAATCGGTGTTTTCTTTTGAAAAAGGCGACCGATTTGAAGAAATTCAACTGGATCTTTCAGCTTATTACTTGGTTTTGGTGATGCCGCCAATTCATGTTTCTACCGCAGAAGCTTACGGCGGCATTAAACCTCAAGTTTCGAAACATTATTTACAATCAACCTTAAAACTTCCACTGGAAGAATGGAAAGCATTGGTTGAAAATGATTTTGAAAAATCTGTTTTTCAACATCATTCAAAAATTAAGGCGGTAAAAGAAGCATTGTATAAAAACGGTGCTTTATACGCGTCGATGAGCGGGAGTGGAGCTTCTGTTTTTGGAATCTTCAACCAAAAACCAGATTTGCAGGAATTGGAAACTGCAAACCAGGTTTTCTACGCTGTGTAATAAAATTGGTTAGTTGTCTATCATGCCGAATTTATTTCGGCATCCCATCAGAAATACGACCAATTGGGTTTTACCTTTTATGATGGGATGCTGAAACGAGTTCAGCATGACAGAAAATTTTGAAAATTACAAACCCGCATCATCCGTAACGCCGTGGCCAAAACCTTCCACCCAATCGCGGTCGCCCCAGCCTTTTGCAATTGCAGTTAACAACCGATTATGAACGGCAGCGGCAAAAGGCATGGGCATTTCGCTTTTTTGTGATAGTGTGAAAGCTAAGCGTGCATCTTTTAAACCTAATCTCGCTTTAAAACCAACCGGTTCGTATTGTTTATTGGCAATGAGTCTGCCGTAATTTTGATAAATAGGCGCATTGAATAAAGTAGAGCCAAAGAAATCAGCCAGCTTTTTTGGATCGATGCCGTTTTTTTCGCCTAAAGTAAAAGCTTCTGCCATCATTTCCATCGAAGCCATGATCATAAAATTTCCGGTGATTTTTACCACGTTTGCATTTCCGGGTTCTTCACCAAAATCTACCACGCCTTGTCCCATGCTTTCCAAAATTGGTTTGCATGCTTCTTTTATCGATATATTTCCGGAAGTGCAAATCCACAGTTTTTGTGCCGCTGCTGCTTCCGGCCGACCAAAAACAGGTGCAGTTAAATAATGCGTTCCGGTTTTTTGGTGAAGGGCAGTTAGTTTAACAGAAGTTTCCGGCGAGATAGAACTCATCGAAATATGTACCGCATCAGGTTTTAATGATTTTAGCAATCCGTTTTCCCCGCTCACAGCTTCTTCCAAAATGGCATCTTCGGAAAGCATTGTAACCACATATTGTACTTCTCTCGCAGCTTCCTCTGGCGATTTGCAAATTGTAATTGCAGACTGGTCTAATTCATCTGTCCTGGAAGCTGTCCGGTTGTAAACCTGTAATTGATAACCTGCTTTCAGCAGATTCTTAGCCATGGGCAAACCCATGTTGCCTAATCCTATAAAACCGATTTTTTCTTTCATTTTTATTCGCTGATGTAATCCCTGTCTTCTGCACTTAGTTTATCGTACGGAGTTTGATTGTTGTTTTGGTTTTCGTTGTTGATGATTGTTCGGGAAGGTCTTCCCCTCAGCATAAATCCTAAGATAATTCCTACTGCGGCAAAGCCGGTTAGGATCACTAATTTGGGTAAGTATAAATCCCAGAATAAAACTTTAAACTTTACTTCGTCTGTGTTTTGCATCAGCACAACGGTGATCAAAACGGTCAAAAAAATTACGAAAAAGGTTTTTGCTTTCATTTCTAAAGCTACTTAACATTTTATTAAAGCTGGATGTTTTTTAAAGCGGCGACAAATTGTGTTTTCGTTAAAGTAAAATAATTTTTAAAAAATTAGAAAGCACGTTTTATTGGTATGCTCTTTGATAAACTTAGAATAATAAAAGCATTTAGTTTTTTATTCTCCTTCAACAAAAAATCGATAACTCGTTTCGATTTTACAGAAATTTCAACCGTTAAGCTATTAGCTAAATAACAGTAACTGCTTGTTAAGTTGAATTTGTTAAAACACTGAAAAAAAGAACGTTATACTCCTGTTTATTCCATTTTTGAAAGAATCCTAAAAAAGTTAGTTGCAATTTTTACTTATTAATCTCGATAACACAACTTAAAGTAGAAGTGATTTTTATATCTTATTGAAAGACAATAATTTAAATATAAAATTATTCCGACAGAATAAATTTAATTCTATAAATTAAGATCGTTTGATGGATTTTGTACGATAAAAACAGCATCAGATTAAAGCTTCAGTTTCCATCTAAAAAGGAACTTCAGCAATGATAAATGACCATGATGTTGTTCATTTATTTTGAGGAATTTAGAAGGATTAAAGCTTTTTCGTTCTGTATTTAACGATCCTTTGCCGCGCTACTGGGAATAAAAATATGGTGGAAAGGATAATAAAAGCACCAATCCAAAAACCTGGGGTCATTTTTTTGAGGTCGCCGAAAAATATAAAAGCCAGAATGATACCGTAAACAGGCTCCAAATTAGTAATCAAAGCAACCCTGAAAGCAGACAATTGCCGCATTACAGAAACGCCGGCAACATAAGCCACCGAAGTACAAACTGTGCCTAAAAGAAGCAGATAAGCAAAGTCATCACTTTTTAAATGCAGACTGTTTTTAAAGCCTCCCATAAAAAACAGGTAAATTGTTAACCAAAAAAAAGCCCCGGAAAGTTCGTAAAAAGCAATTACCGGAGCTGCCTTTTGCTTAACAAACTGTGAGTTGATGATCGAGAAAATACTTGCCGCTGCAGCACTAATCAAGCTTAAAATAATACCCTTAGTGTATTTGGTTTCAAATTTAAAAATTAGGACAATACCAATAATGATGATGATTCCGGCTAAAATTTCTAACCTCGATATTTTTTTATTTGTGACTAAAGGCTCGAAAATTGCCGTAAATAAAGTGATTGATGAGAGGCAAACCAGCGTTACCGAAACAGTAGAAATTTTGATCGATTGAAAAAAAAGCAGCCAGTGCATCCCAACAATTGCACCTGTAAAAATAAGCTGAAAGAAGGATTTCC
The DNA here is from genome assembly GCA_964657505.1 of uncultured Mucilaginibacter sp. Lineage (GTDB taxonomy): Bacteria > Bacteroidota > Bacteroidia > Sphingobacteriales > Sphingobacteriaceae > Mucilaginibacter_A. Next base: position 23,088 of record CAZZVO010000004.1, on the reverse strand, counting down.
CGTCAACCTTGAAGTTAACTTTTGCAAACAGGAAGTACAGCAGTAATGATGCAGATGCGATCATTAAGCGATACCAAACCAAATAGACAGCCGAAACAGAAATTAACGCACCCAGAATTCCTGTAAAACCCCAGACAAAAACCGTACAATGCAGGATCAGCAGATTTTTTTCTAACTCGCTTAAAGAGGTTTTAAATTTCATTTATTTTGGTGCTTTCCGCAGTAAGTAAATGCCTAGAATGCCAAAAATAATATCAGGGATAAAAACAGCAATGATGGGCGGCAAACCTCCTTTTAAAGCAAAAACTTTAGAAAATTGCACAGTAACAATGTAGGCAAAGCAAAGAAAAATACCAATTCCTAAAGGCAAACCAATACCACCGCGCACTTTTCGCGACGACATGGCAACACCAATCAGCGTTAAAATGTAAGAAGAAAGCGGGTAAACAAAGCGCTGGTATTTTTCATAAAGTAGGTCGACCATGTTACCTGTGCCACGAATTTTTTCTTTTTCGATATTGGTGTTCAGCTCCTTTATCGGCATGGCATCTATGTCATTCCTGGCTTCAAAATCAATAGGCCGCATATCTAAAACGGTGTCTTTTTTTACACCGCTCACCATTTTTTCCTTTAAACCATTTACATAACGCGTAGAATAATCCAGCATCGACCAAACCTTTTTTAACGAATCGTACGTGATTCGAGTAGCCATAGTCTTTTCTTTTAACGAATCCTGATCGAATTTTTCTAAAACGAACTGGTAACCTGTATGCTGGCTGTTGTCAAAATTCTGCACATACACATAAGTACTTTTATCAAGCTTAATGTGTATCTCATTTTTTTGCTCACTGTTGCCGTTGCTGACGTACTTATTTTCGAAAGTGGTTTTAAGCTGATTGGTATGCGGAATGATGAAAACATTGAAGACCAGCGACACGCCAAAAATAATAGAAGCCGAAACGGCATAAGGACGTAAAAATCGGTTAAAACTTGCGCCTCCGCTTAAAATGGGGACAATCTCCGTTTGGTCGGCCATTTTTGCCGTGAAAAAAATAACCGCTATAAAATTGATCAGCGGCGACAAAAAATTGAGGTAAAAAGGGATGAAGCCGAAATAATATTGGGTGAGAATTTGCCAGAAACTGAGATCGTGTTTTAAAAAATCATCTAATTTTTCTGAAATATCAAACACAACAATAATCACCAGGAAAATCCCAAGCGTAAAAACAAAGGTGCCGAGGTATTTATTGATGATATACCAATCGATAATTTTAAGGTATCGTTTTGTGAGCCTCCGCATTACAAACGTTGTGCAAGTATTTTGACCATCTTATTTTTCCAGTTGTAAAACGTTTCGGCGAGGATTTGTTCGCGTGCTTCTTTTACCAACCATAAATAAAAATGCAGGTTGTGCAAGGTAGCAATCTGTGCGCCAAGCATTTCGCCGGAATGGACAAGATGGCGAAGATAAGCCTTTGAGTAATTTATATCGGCAAACAAAGTACTTTCCTCATCAATAGCCGAAAAATCGTTTTTCCATTTTTCGTTTTTAATGTTGATGATCCCGTTTCTGGTGAACAACATGCCATTACGGCCATTTCGGGTTGGCATCACACAATCAAACATATCAATACCTAAGGCAATGTTTTCCAGCAAGTTAACAGGTGTGCCAACGCCCATTAAATAACGTGGTTTGTTTTGCGGAAGGATATTGCATACAACTTCCGTCATGGCATACATTTCTTCTGCCGGTTCCCCAACAGATAAACCACCAATGGCGTTTCCTTCCCGCTCAAAAGAAGCGATTACTTCGGCAGATTTTTCGCGCAAATCCTTATAAACAGAACCTTGTACAATCGGAAAAAGCGTTTGCGAATAGCCGTATTTTGGTTCGGTGGAATCAAACCGGTCGCAACAACGTTTCAGCCAGCGGTGTGTCATTTCGATTGACCGTCTGGCATATCCGTATTCACAAGGATAAGGCGTGCATTCATCAAAAGCCATGATAATATCGGCACCAATGGTACGCTGCGTATCCATCACATTTTCTGGCGTGAATAAGTGTTTAGAGCCATCTATATGCGAACGAAAAGTTACACCTTCTTCCTTGATTTTGCGAACTCCTGTAAGCGAATAAACCTGATAACCACCACTATCGGTTAAAATAGGTTTGTCCCAATTGATAAATTTATGCAATCCGCCTACTTGTTCTAAAACCTTTAAACCAGGACGTAAATAAAGGTGATAAGTGTTACCGAGGATAATCTGCGCTTTAATATCATCTGCCAATTCCCGCTGGTGCACTGCTTTTACCGTTCCGGCGGTGCCAACAGGCATAAAAATAGGTGTTTGTATTGTTCCATGATCGGTAGTAATTTCTCCCGCTCTTGCTTTGGAAAGCGGATCATGGGCAACTTGCTGAAACTTCATTTTTATACACCAATTTTGGCGCAAAAGTAGAAATTAAAACTGTGTAAGTACTTTAATTATTGCTTTAGCTGTGTGGTAATCAGTTAATTTTAAGAAATTCGCTGTTTGTAAATTGATTTAATTTTGGAAGTACTGGTACATTATTTATTGTTTGCGCTGTTTCTGGTTTGTTTTTTTATCCAGTTGTATTTCCTGTCTTCTTACCTCAAGTTGAAAAACTGCGAAATTTCTGCCAATAATTCCTCCTCACAGACCTTGCCCGTTTCCGTAATTATTTGTGCCCGGAACGAAGCACAGAATTTGCAGGAAAATTTGCCTGCTATTTTCGCTCAGAATTATCCTGATTTCGAAGTAGTTGTAGTAAACGATTGCTCTATTGATGATACGCCACACATTCTCAATCAGTTTAAAACCAGCTATCCAAATTTAAAAGTTGTTACCGTTGCAGAGCATAAGCGGTTTAAAACAGGCAAAAAGTTTGCGCTGACAATGGGCATCAAAGCAGCAAAAAACGAACATTTGTTGTTGACGGATGCTGATTGTAAACCGGTTTCAGAGAATTGGATACAGTTAATGCAGGAATGTTTTTCCGATCAAAAAGAAATTGTATTGGGCTATTCACCTTACCGAAAAACTGGCGGTTTATTGAACACTTTTACCAGATTTGAGACGGTAAAAACAGCAATCAACTATTTATCGTCCGCATTAAACAACAAACCGTACATGGGAGTTGGCCGCAATTTGGCTTACACCAAGTCTTTATTTTTTCGTTCTAAAGGATTTGCTTCACACCTACATATATTATCGGGCGATGATGACCTGTTTATTAACCAAAATGCAAATCCAATTAATACCGAAATACAAATTAACCCAAAAGCACAAACTGAAAGTATAACAAAAACTAATTTAATCTCGTATTACCGTCAAAAAAGGCGACACATGGGCGTGGGTAAGTTTTACAAAAGGGAAAATCGGTTTCTTATAACTTTGGATGCACTGAGTGGGCTGCTGTTTTATACCTTTTTAATTTTGTTACTTATTATAAAATTCCAGGTATGGGTTGTAGCAGGGATTTTTGTTTTGAGGCTGATCGTGGAAGCTATGATTTATCCTAAAATTTTTAAAAAGCTGGCTGCTGCAGATTTAGCCTGGTGGTTTCCGATACTGGACTTACTATACTACTTTTATCTTAATATTTTTGGTTTTGTTGGGCTGATTACAAAAAATGTGAAATGGAAATAAACGTTAACTTTTCTGAAAACGCAAAAAACGATTTTAACCTGGTTGTGCGTGCCAGGAAAGGTGAGCAAAAGGCTTATGCCGATTTGATGCAGCGTTATAAAGAATCCATTTACTTTATGGTTTTAAAAATGGTGAACAATAAGGACGATGCGCAGGATTTGACTGTTGAAACCTTTGGCAAAGCTTTTCAAAAGTTAGATAAATATCAGCCCGAATTTGCGTTTAGTACCTGGCTTTTCCGTATTGCAACCAATAATTGTATTGATTTTATCCGGAAGAAAAAGCTGAACACGCTTTCTATCGACCGGATGATTGATGAAGATGGCAACAACCATCCGCTTCAAATAAAATCTGACACGTTAAACCCGGAAGAAACTTCCATCAAAAAACAGCAATCGCAAGAGTTAAAACTGATTGTAGAAGGTTTGCCGCAACGTTACCGCAACCTCATTACGCTGCGTTATTTTGAAGAATTATCTTACGATGAAATAGCCAGGGAACTGGATTTGCCTTTGGGAACAGTAAAAGCCCAACTTTTCCGCGCCCGGGATTTACTTTCAAACGTGTTGAACCGCAGAAAAAAGGATGCAAATAGTGACTTCTGACCTACTGCTAAAATATTTTCCTGATTTAACCGCTCAACAGCAACAACAATTCCAGCAGTTACAGCAGCTTTATAGTTTTTGGAACGAACAGATCAACGTGATTTCCCGAAAAGATATTGATTTGTTGTACGAGCGGCATGTACTGCATTCGCTTGGCATCGCAAAAGTTTGCCAGTTTTTAGCCGGAGAAACAGTTTTAGATGTTGGCACTGGCGGCGGTTTTCCTGGCATTCCGCTCGCCATTTTATTTCCCGAAACTAATTTTCATTTGGTTGATTCCATTGGTAAGAAAATTAAGGTGGTAAAAGAAGTATCGCAGGCAATCAACCTAAAAAATGTAAAAGCAAGCCACGCAAGGGCAGAAGAAATTAATGAAAAATTTAATTTTGTAGTTTCGCGTGCTGTGACGCAGTTGAAAGATTTTCATCCCTGGATTAAAAATAAATTCAACAAGCAATCCAAAAACAAGCTTAAAAACGGTTTGCTATATTTGAAAGGCGGCGATTTAACCGAGGAAATTGCCGAATCCGGTTTAAAGGTTCAACAATTTCCATTAAGTAATTTTTTTGAAGAAGAATTTTTTGAGACGAAAAAAGTGGTTTATATTCCTTCAAATTCAAAATCCTGATCCTCGCTCTACCAATTTTTACTCTATAAAAGAAGCATCAGTATTATACTTTAAAATAAATTTTTAATTTAGACGAAAGTATTTATGCCTCTTCTACATCAGCTTGCCTTAAAATTTGTTCCGGGAATAGGGGATGTCCTCGCCAAAAACCTAATCAGTTATTGCGGAAGTGCCGAAGATATTTTTAAAACTTCCAAACATAAACTGCTGCAAATTCCGGGAATTGGTTCTAAAATGGCAGCTTCTATTTTGGATCCAGTTTGTTTTACTCGGGCTGAAAAAGAAATCAAATGCATCGAAAAAAATCAAATCAAAGCTATTTTTTATACTGATGCCGCTTATCCCAAACGCTTAAAAACTTGTATTGATGCGCCTGTTATGCTGTTCTACCGCAGTACTGCAGATTTAAATAAGCAACGCGTAATTAGTATTGTCGGTACGCGGCATTCAACTGTTTATGGCCGGAAATTGTGCGAAGATTTAGTGGAACATTTGAAAACGTATGAAGCAACCGTAGTTAGCGGTTTAGCTTACGGTATTGATATTTGTGCCCACAAAGCTTGTGTTAAACATCAGCTTCCAACGGTTGGTATTTTGGGTCATGGTTTGGACCGATTATATCCGGCGCAGCATCGCTCAACAGCAGAAAAAATGATCGAAAATGGAGGTTTGCTAACCGAATTTCCATCAGAAACTAATCCCGACAGGGAAAACTTTCCGAAACGGAACCGCATTATTGCGGGCATGGCCGATGCTACCATTGTGGTTGAAGCCAGCATTAAAGGCGGCGCTTTAATTACTGCGGAAATTGCAAATTCTTATAACCGGGACGTTTTTACTTTCCCCGGCAGGATTGGGGATGAGTTTTCGGAAGGCTGTAACTTTTTAATCCGGTTTAATAAAGCCGGGCTACTTACCAGCAACGAAGATTTGGCAGAACAATTAGGTTGGTTAGACCAAAAGCTGACCGTTAAAAAGCAACAATTATTGTTTCCGTTGGATTTAACAGAACACGAAAAGCATATTTACGAGACGTTAAAATTATCCGGACAGTTGGGCATTGATGATCTTTCTATCAAAACAAGTTTGCCCGTTAGCATTCTGGCCATGAACTTGTTGAACTTAGAAATGCAAGGCCTGGTACGTTCTTTACCCGGCAAATCTTACAGCCTGATCCAATAGTTTTTTAAGGATGTTGAAGTTGAAGCAATTTCCCGGTTCCGGAGCTAACTTCTGCCCAACTATCAACAGCCAATTCAACTTCTGCCCAAGCACAAGTTTGCATAGTTGTAATTTTACCGGTTAAAAAATATAACAAGTTGCTAACGCCGGGATTGTGGCCAACTAAACCTGCAACTTCGTATCGATCATCCAAAGCGTTAATTACCTGGAGCAAGGCGCTAACATTTGCTTCGTAAATTTCCGGATTTGTTTCAACTTCCTTCAAACCTAAAACAGTTGTAAAAATCTGGGCAGTAGTTAAAGCGCGTAAAGCCGGACTACTGATGATAAATTTCGGGAAACTATCTTTCTTTGATAAAACAGCAGCCATTTTTGCTGCATTTGCTTTACCTGATGTAGTAAGCGGCCGGTCAAAATCCGATAAGTCTTCAGAACCTGGTTCAGCTTGGGCATGGCGAATCAGCACTAATTTTTTCATGGATAAAAGAAGTATCTAATTATTTTTAAACAAATACGACACGGCAATACCGAAAACCTTGTTTCGGGTTTTAATATTTACATCGTCGTACAATCCGGGTGTTGCAATATTTCTTAAACCGTATTCGTAATTTAATTCAAACCCTATCCCATGTAAAAGCCGTATTTCTGCCCTTAAATTAACACCGTAATCTGTGCGTTTATAGTCGCTGTTCTCGTTATTGCCAAAGTCTACTTTTGAACTTCCATCTACAGGAGCATCAAATACAATACCCGATAATGTATAAGTGCCGGCAATACCGTAAGCAGCATAAGGACCGCCGCCTACTAATAAAGTCCCGATTTTTGTTTGCTTGCGATATAAAAGGTTTACCGGAATTTCCAAATAATATAAACGCGTATTTTTTCTTCTGTTGGTACTTGTGGTAGGGTCGATATAAGTATTCTCGCCGCCTTTTCCGTCCAGCATTAAACCGCCTTGTAAAACAACTTTAGACCACGTCAACTCGGTAATCCCTCCGAGGCGTAAATTTGTAAAGACTTTAGATTGATAAATTGAACTTGTGGGATTGCTATAAGCATCAATTGTTGCAAAATTGATCCCGGCTTTTGCACCAAACTTTACCGTTTGCGCCCATGTTGGTAGATGCAAAATAAAGAAGGCACCCAATACAAAAAAGTATTTTTTTAGCATATTTTTATTGATTTTGACTGAAGAACGTGCATAAACTTAAACTTATTACGCTTTGTTAGCAAAATTAATGATCCTTTCGTTCGGGATATCTTTCATGCATTTAAAATGGCCTAAAGGGCATTGTTCCAAACCAAATTTAGAACAAGGGCGGCAATACAAGTTAAGTTCTACAACTTCCGCATTTTTAACCCGATAAGGTGCCACACCAACCAAATTTGGCGTAGTACTGCCCCAAATGGAAGCAATCGGGCGGTCAAAAGCTTCGGCAATGTGGGTTAAACCTGTATCAAAACCGATGATCTTTACGGCTTGGGTTATGATAAAAACCGATTGATCCAGCGACACTTTACCGCAGGCATTGTAAATTTTTATGCCGGTAAAAGAAGCAATCTCGTCGCCGTTCGCTTGCACATCATTTCCGCCAAGCAAAACAATTGGAAGGTTTATTTCCTGGCAAATGCGCGCTACTTTTTCATTAGGCATCCGTTTGGTAAAATGAGTGGCACCAATTACAAAGGCAACATATTTTGGGAGATGGGAAGCAGGCAGCAAATCTTCCAAATGATAATGTTTTTTTAAATAATAATTGATGGGTTTCCCGTCGTTTTTCACGCCCAAAAAAGCAACGGTTTCCAGGTAACGCTCTACCAAATGCTTTTTTGAAATAAAATTCCAATGCCATTTTAGGTAAAGCCACTTTTGCAAAGGCTGTTTTTTGTAGGTTGAAGACGGAATTCCAGTTCTAAATTTGATGATCGAAGTTCGCAAATTGTTATGCAGATCAATCAAATAATCATATTTTTCTGCTTTGATTTGTTGGATCGTTTCCGACAAGTTCTTTTCCAGCAAAAGCAATTTATCCAAATACGGATTTCCTTCGTAGATGTATTTGAACATCGGTTTAATCAAAAAATGGATTTCCGCTTCCAACTGTAACTTTAAACAACGCACAATTGGGGTTGTGTAGATTATATCGCCCATAGAACTTAGGCGGATCACCAATATTTTAAGCGGTTTTTTCATGCTGATCAACCAATTAAATTACAATGCTTCTTTTATCGGCTAAAAACTTATCTTTTTTTGCTTTAAAAAACGCTTCAATTTCCTGGGCAGATAAAGCATTCAAACATTTCTCTTTTGATAAACCGCCTTTTCGCGCAACATGAACTCCGTAATGCATGTCCCACAAACCGGTAACGCGGTGAGCATCAGGGTTGATGGAAAGCCAAACGCCTTTTTGCAAAGCATACTGGTGCCAACGCCAATCCATATCCAGGCGCAAAGGATTTGCATTAATTTCGATGACCACGCCATTATCCGCACAAGCATCAATCATTTTTTTATAGTTGATCGGATAACCGTTTCGGCTCAACAATAATCTTCCGGTTGGATGGCCGAGAATAGTTGTGTAAGGGTTTTCAATGGCTTTAATCAATCGTTCCATCGCTTTTTCTTCCGTCATCGTGATGTTGGAATGGACAGAAGCCACCACGAAATCAAACTTTTCCAATATTTCATCAGGATAATCTAAAGAACCATCGTTCAAAATATCAGATTCAATCCCTTTAAAAACTTTAAAGTTTTGAAGCTTTTTGTTGAGCGAATCAACTTCTTCCATTTGCTGTAAAACGCGTTCAATGCTTAAACCGCTTGCATAATACGCGCTTTTACTGTGGTCGCAAATCCCAAAATATTCCAGTCGAAGCTTGTCGCGACTGTAAATTGCCATTTCTTCCAGCGTGTTTACGCCATCGCTCCAAGTGCTGTGGTTGTGTAAAGTCCCTTTTAAATCTTTAAACGTAATCAGTTCAGGCAGTTTTTCTGCGGATGCTTTGTTTATCCAGTAAATTCCTTCGCGCAGTTCTGGTTCGATGTAAGGCAAATTCGCTTTCTGATAGATTTCTTCTTCGGATTGCGGTTGAAAATTTGCATCGTTGATTTTAGAAATTACTGCTTCAACATGTTCCAAATCTCCGGTTTTTAAAAATAAAGTCCGGATAAAATCAGCGGGAAAACTTGGAACAATTTTAACACGCATGCCATGTTCCGTTTTTCCTTGCCAGCTTTGTTCGTCCTGCAAAGTCAATTCTAAATAACCGGCTTCATTCAAAACTGAAAACAAATGTTCTTTATTTTCCGCAGTAATCACCACAATTAGTTCATTGACTATTTCCAGTTTTCTGCGGAATTCTCCTGCCGATGCTATCTTTATGCCGGTAAAAGAAGCATTTAGGTTTTGGAGCAAATCGTGTTCTATCGCTTCTGCCTGTGCATATAAAAATTTTCCTTGCGAAGCGATGTTAAATTCGATGGTTTTGCGGATCTGTTCCTGCGATTTTAAACCGAAACCTTTTGCTTCGATCAAGCGGTTTTCGTTGCAGGCGTAATACAATTCGCCAACAGAATCAATATGCAGTTCTTTCCAGATAATGACAATTTTTTTTGGTCCGATGCCTTTTATGCCAAGCATTTCCACAATGCCTTCGGGCGTTTCCGACAAATATTTTTCTGTTTCTTTAAGCGTTCCGGTCGCTAACAAATCAGCAATTTTTTCTGCGGTGCTTTTACCGATCCCATCAATTCTCTCTAATTCAGCAGTAGTTTTTCCGGCAATGGGAAAGGGCAATTTATCTACCTTAAAAGCAGCATTGGCAATGGATTTTATTTTGAAAGGGTTAACCTCATGCAGTTCCATCAACTGCGATAAGTAGCGGAGATGCCGGGCGATGAGTTTATTCTCCATAGAAATAGATCGGTAAAAGAAGTAGTAAAAATACAAAAGCCGCCTTGGGCAAGGCGGCTTTTGCGATTTTTTTAATTTTTAGCGGATATCCAAAGTGTAAGGCATGCGCATTTGTGCGCCACTAAACTTCATAATCGTTTTTAAATCATTGTAGTAACGGTAACTTTCGCCTAATTCCTGCTTCATCAAGTAGGTTTTTGCTTCAGTAGAAATCCCGGAACCAATGTTTTCTAACAAACTTTTTTGTTCCGGGTAAGACACCAATTTATAATCTGTAATTTTTGCTTTCGCTGCTGCGGAATTAATGGCATCGCCCAAACTTCCCAAACGGTCTACCAAACCAATTTTTACGGCTTGCGCGCCGGTCCAAACGCGGCCTTGTCCAATACTGTCAATATATTTTTGTGTTTTTTTCCTGCCGGAAGCAACGGCGTTGGTAAAATCTAAATAACCACGGTTGATTTGATCCTGTAAAATAGCACGTTCTGCCGGATTTAGCGGACGGGAAACATCGCCCAAATCTGCAAACTGACCGGTTTTAACGCCATCAAAAGTAACACCCAACTTTTGGTTGAAGAAGTTTTGCATGTTGGGCAGAATGGCAAAAATCCCGATAGAACCGGTAATGGTGTTGGGCTGGGCGAAGATAGAATCTGCAGCACAAGCCATGTAATAACCGCCGGAAGCAGCCACATCGCCCATGGAAACAATAATCGGTTTTACCTTTTTAGTCATCACCACTTCACGCCACAAAACATCCGAAGCCAGCGAACTGCCACCCGGTGAATTGATGCGCAGCACAACTGCTTTTACTTTTTTATCCAAACGCGCTTTGCGGATGGCTTTAGAAATCCCTTCGGAACCGATAGAATTATCATCGCCTTCGCCGCCGCCAATATCGCCGGAGGCATAAATTACAGCAATGCGGCTGTTGGATGAGCCTTTGTCTTTCTCTTCGTCCGGCTGGCTGTAATCGGCCAATTCCACTACGTTTAGGTTGGCATCTTTGTCTGTTCCGGTGCGTTGTTTCAGTTCATCTAAAACCTCGTCTTTGTATTTAAGGCCGTCGATCAGCTTGTATTTTAGTGCGTCTTCCGGGTATTTTACTTTCAATGTATTGGCAATGTTAAACAAGGAATCTTTGCTCATTTTGCGGCTTTTGCCAATTCCGCTTAAAAAATAATCGTACAAAGAACCTAAATACGAGTTTACCTGCAAACGGTTGGCATCGCTCATTTTATTTAAAATAAAAGGCTCGACGGCACTTTTAAAAGTACCAACTTTAATCACCTGTGCTTCGATGCCTAATTTTTCTAATGCACCTTTGTAAAAAGTGTATTGGGAATGGAAACCGCGAAATTCGAAAATACCTTTTGGGTTGAGGTAAATTTTATCGGCAACAGAAGCTAAATAATAAGCACCTTGAGTGTAAATTTCGCTGTAAGCGATTACAAATTTGCCCGATTTTTTAAAATCTATCAGTGCATTTCTAATTTCTTCTGTTGTGGCTTGGCCAGAAAGCATGTAACTTTCGTCCAGATAAATGCCTTTAATATTGTCGTCGGTTTTCGCCTTTTTCAAGCTGGCCAGAATATCGTTCAACCCAATTGATTTTTTAACACTGAGGTTTAAAAACGGGATACCAGATAACGGACTGGTAGAAGTTCGTTCTTTAATGGCATAATCAAAAGACAGGCGGAGGACAGAATTAGCGTCGATTTCGGTTTTTATCGCCTCGTGCAGAAGATATAAACCCGATAACAACTAAAGTAAAAATAACGAGGCAAAGTAAAACGCCAATGATAGTGGCAAAAACATACTTAAAAAATTGTTTCATTTAACAGCTAATTCTATTTATTTGTGCAAACTTAACAAAACGCAAACGTTAATGGTAAGAGCTTTGTGGATATAATTTGTTACAACATGGAACTTGTTTATTTTTTGCTGGGAAGTAATTTAGGTGATAGAAATACCTACCTAAAAGAAGCAAGGCAGCAACTGCAAAACACTGTTGGTAAAATAACCCGTGTTTCATCTGTTTACGAAACGGAATCCTGGGGTGTAGCCGATCTGCCGGATTATTTAAACCAGGTTGTTGAGGTGGAAACAAACCTTTTACCGATAGTTATTTTAGAAAAATTACAATTTATCGAACAAAACTTGCATCGTGAAAGAACAATTAGATGGCTTTCACGTACAATTGATGTAGATATTTTATTTTATGGGGAAGCAATAATTGATCTCCCTCAACTTAAAATACCGCACCCGGAGTTGCAAAACCGTTTGTTTACACTAACGCCTTTAGAAGAGTTGATACCCGGTTTCGTTCATCCAGTATTAAAAAAAACAATAAATCAATTGAAACAGGATGTTCACGACAACCTGTCAGTAACAAAATACGTAACTAAATAGTTTATTATTGATAATATGAATACCCAAAACAGCGAGCCGGATTTTGATTTGTCTTTCTTAGAAGAAATTGCCGATGGCAACAAAGAATTTCTGATAGAATCGATAGATATGTTTTTAATCCAAACCCCGGAAATTTTTAACAATTTAACTAAATCCATCGCGTCCCGCGATTGGGTTACTACGCATTCCCTGGCGCATAAAGTTAAATCAAACCTGGGTTTTTTTGGGATGGACCGGATCAAAAACATTATGCAGGAAATAGAGGCCGGTGCCAAAGATGGCGGGACAGACCCTAACATCAACGCAAAATTTGAATCGGTAAAAGAAGCTATCAACAAAAGTTTACAACAGCTTACAGAAATAAAAAAACAGAAAGAGGCAGAAGTTTAAGCCTGGTGAAGGCTGAAAGTAAAACTTTCCATAATTAAGTTGGCCAGTAATTTTTTACAGGCTTGTTCTACTTTCTCATGAGCGGAGGTTTCATCATCGGCTTCAATGGCTAATGAAATGTGTTTGCCAATCCGAACGTTTGTAATTTCCGACAAACCTAAATTTTTCATACTTCCTGTAACCGCTTTTCCTTGCGGGTCCAGGATTTCTTTTTTCGGCATGACGTCAATTTCTGCTTGGAACTTCATTTTTGGTGGTTCTGATTTGAATGATGGATAGGATAATGTAAAAAACTATAATCATCGGGATTGCCGCAAACTTAAAAATTACCAAACAAACTGCGGCAAAAAACAGCAGGCTGTAGCGGAAAATATTTTCCCGGAAACCAAGGTTTTTAAATTTTAAGGAGAGCAAAGGTAATTCGGCAACCAGGAGCCAGCAGTTTATCGCGATAAATCCGCACAAAAACCATTGACTTAAAATTATACCGGTAAAAGAAGCATTGCCCTGGTTTAAAATAAGCGCAAACGAAGCCGAAAGCATGGCACTTGCAGGTGTTGGCAAACCGATAAAACTGTTGGTCTGGCGTGTATCAACATTAAATTTTGCTAACCGCAACGCAGAAAAAACAGCGATAAAAAAAGCACTGTAAAACCACCAAACTATATTATTTGAACTTGTATCCGGCAGATAAAACAAATGATAAACAATAACGGATGGCAAAACCCCAAAGCTTACTACATCTGCCAGTGAATCTAATTGTTTGCCCATTTCCGAGTGTACTTTGAGCAGCCGGGCGGCCATTCCATCCAAAAAGTCAAAAAAAGCAGCTATAAAAACAGCATAGGCAGCATAATCCAACCTCCCGTGAAAAGCGAAAACAATACCTACACATCCGCTGAAAAGATGCGCGCAGGTTATTGCATTTGGAATATGTTTCCTCATTAAAAGTTGTAGGTTTTAAGTTTTAAGTTATACGTTAGCTTCACCGCCGTAAACTTACAACGTATAACTTACTACTTACAACTTCTTTTTTAGCTGTTCATGCTGATCAGAAACTCTTCATTAGATTTAGTGCCCCTAATTTGTCCCTGTAAAAACTCCATTGCTTCCTGCGAGTTCATATCGGCCAAATGGTTTCTTAAAATCCACACCCGTTGCAGGGTTTCTTTGTCTAACAGCAAATCATCGCGCCGCGTGCTGGAAGCGGTGAGATCAATAGCCGGGTAAATCCGTTTGTTGGATAATTTACGATCGAGTTGCAGTTCCATGTTGCCGGTCCCTTTAAACTCTTCAAAAATTACCTCGTCCATTTTAGAACCTGTATCAATTAAAGCAGTTGCGAGGATGGTTAAAGAACCGCCGTCTTCAATGTTACGCGCCGCTCCAAAAAAGCGTTTAGGTTTGTGTAAAGCATTGGCATCCACACCGCCGGAAAGTATTTTTCCCGATGCAGGTGCAACTGTGTTATAAGCACGCGCCAAACGGGTGATTGAATCCAATAGAATTACCACGTCATGGCCGCATTCTACCATTCGTTTTGCTTTTTCCATCACAATATTGGCAATTTTTACATGCCTTTCTGCCGGTTCATCAAAAGTGGACGAAACCACTTCTGCACGCACGCTGCGTGCCATGTCGGTAACTTCTTCCGGGCGTTCATCAATCAAAAGGATAATTAAATAAACTTCGGGATGGTTTTTGGCAATCGCATTAGCAACATCTTTTAATAGGATTGTTTTACCGGTTTTAGGCTGGGCAACAATTAAACCGCGCTGGCCTTTACCAATTGGGGTAAATAAATCCATAATCCGGGTCGAATAATTATTAGCTTCCGAAAAAAGGTTTAAACGTTCCTGCGGGAACAAAGGTGTTAAATAATCAAAGGGAACACGGTCTCGAACTTCTGATGGAATACGACTATTAATTGCTTCTACACGAACCAAAGGAAAATATTTTTCGCCTTCTTTTGGTGGCCTAATACTTCCACGAACAGTATCGCCAGTTTTTAAACCAAACAATTTGATTTGTGATTGTGATACATAAATATCATCCGGCGAAGTCAAATAATTATAATCCGAAGAACGTAAAAAACCATAACCATCGGCCATAATTTCGAGCACACCTTCGTTTACAATTACGTTATCAAAATCTAAGTTTATAGCAGGTTCGGCATGTTTGTTAGGTGTATTGCTTTGGCTGTTATTGTTTTGTTGGTTATTGGAATTTTGGTTACCATTACCATTGTTTGAGTTTCCGTTACTGTTATTTTGGTTTCCGTTGTTGTTATTGTAATTTTTCTCAAACTTGGGTTGCCTGTTTTCAGTAGGAACTTCAGAATATTTGCGTGCAGATTCAGCAGCAATATTTGAATTGTTTGAAGTTCTGGAAGGCTGACTTTCGCGGATATCACTTTTGGCTTGATAAGCGTCGGAAGTAGGGAAAGAATTTTCAGGAATGTTATTATTATTTGTGTCCTTTACGGCCTTGATTACTCTGGTTCTTTTGCGGGGTTTATCGTCCCCAGATTCGGTTGTATTTGAAACAGCAGGTTCTTCTTTAACTTCGGCAGGTGTTTCTGCGACAGGCGTTTCAGCAACGGGAGATTCTACAGCCGCACTCACAACCTCGGCAGTTTTAGGCTTTCTTCCTGGTTTAGCCTTTTCTGGTGCAGGTTGCTGATTGCTTATTTGTGTAATTAAATCTTGTTTACGTAAATCGTCAGCTTGGGCAATGCCCATATTTTTAGCTATTTCACGCAACTCAGACACGAGCTTATCGTTCAGTTCGGTGGTATTAAACATGGAGAAGGAATAATAATTTTATTATCTTTTAATTAAGATTAGTTGGTAGATGCAAATTTTTCTGTGCTGATACCGTACATCTCAGTTGTTTAAACTGATAAAAAGCATTGGAGAATAGTTCTGATTTTTAAAATGCAGGAAAATCGTCATGAAAACGCTGCAATTTTAATTAATTGATTCTAACTATTCAAACTTTTTATGTAAATTTTTTATACAAACTGCTTTTAAACTATTTTTACTTATTTTGACGAGTATAAAACGATAAAAAAATGTTTTCAAGGCAGCATCTCATTGATCAAATACGTCAAAAAAAATCTTTTTTATGTATTGGTTTAGATACAGACCCGGAAAAAATCCCTGCTTTTTTAAATGATTTCCCTAACCCGGTGATGGAATTTAACCGACGGATTATTGATGCCACGCAAGATTTATGTATTGCTTATAAACCTAACACTGCCTTCTACGAATGTTATGGTGCAAAAGGTTGGCAAAACTTAATTGATACCTGTAATTATATTCCAAATGATGTTTTCAAAATTGCTGATGCCAAACGTGGCGATCTCGGCAATACCGGACAAATGTATGCTAAGGCGTTCTTCGACAAAAAATCTTCGGGAATGGAGTTTGATGCCGTAACTGTTGCACCTTATATGGGTTCTGATTCGGTGATGCCTTTTTTACAGTATGAAAATAAGTGGGTGATTTTGCTTGCGTTAACTTCTAACAAAAGCCATCAGGATTTTCAATTAAGTACTGATGGTGAAGAAGCTTTATACGAACAAGTATTAAAAAAATCCCAAAATTGGGCCACTGCCAACCAACTAATGTACGTTGTTGGTGCAACACGAGGGGAAGCTTTTTTAAATATCAGAAAAATCGCCCCAGATCATTTTTTATTAGTTCCGGGCATTGGTGCACAAGGTGGACAATTGGAAGACGTTTGCAGATACGGCTTAAACGCCAATTGTGGTTTAATTGTAAACGCTTCCCGATCTATTATTTACGCTTCTACTGATCAAGATTTTGCGGAAGCGGCAAGGGAAGAAGCATTAAAAATGCAACTCGCTATGAAAACAGAATTAGAAAAATTCGAGTTTTTATAAACAGCAATATCGTTCGATAATGATTATAAAAACCAGACTCACTAATTAGAAAAAGTACTTCTATTGCTTTTAACGTAGGCAAACTTGAAGCATTTGTCGCATCGGTAACGTTTAACATCGAGCCAGAAAAACACATTTTTTACTAACCAGCCGCGCGATACACGGTGAGATAAAATGCTGTTACAATTTGGGCAGTGGTGTAATTGATTTATTCTGCTGTGAGAATCAATCTTACTAAACGGTGCTGATAAATTTTCCATAAAAATAAGTAGTAATTGATGATACTTCTTATATTCAGGAATAATTGGTCGGAATAAAAGTACAAAAATTTAAGCTGTCCGCAAGTTTTTAAACAAACCTTCCTTGTAATTTTTATAGTGATAAAAGAAGCATTTGCTCTTTTGCGACCATCAGAAAATTTAATAACAAACAGAAAATCAACTGGATTGTATTTAATTGTAGCTGAATTACAAGATTAATATTACTTTTCAAAAATTTTTCCAAGACCATGCCTAATTCATCTAACATTAAAAAAATCCTTTCTATAGATATTGGTGGTTCCCACATCAAAGCCACTGTTTTAGATCAGGACGGGAAATCAATTAAGGAATATGAAAAAACCCCAACTCCGATTCCATCCTCGCCTGAAAACCTGATCGATGCTATCAAAAAATTAGTAAAAAACTTTCCTGAATTTGATTATATTTCTGCTGGGTTTCCAGGTTACATTAAAAACGGTACTGTTTTTACCGCCCCAAATCTGGGTACAGATTTGTGGAAGAACACAGATTTGCAGCAACTGCTAAAAAAGGAGTTAGGTAAAGAAGCAATTGTAGTAAACGATGCCGATATGCAAGGTTTAGGCGTTATTAACGGCAAAGGTTTTGAAATGGTAATCACGCTCGGCACCGGTTTTGGCACTGCTTTTTTTAAAGATGGTTTTCTGTTGCCGCATTTGGAACTGGCTCATCATCCGTTTAGCAAAAAAGGAACTTACGACGAATATTTGGGCGATAAAGCCTATCACGAAATTGGCGATGAACGCTGGAACAAACGGGTAAAAAAAGTGATCGACGTTTTGAAAACAGTTTTTAACTACGATTTTCTATACATTGGCGGAGGGAACTCCAGCGAAATTAATTTCGAGTTAGACATCAATATCAAAAAAGTATCTAACCGCGAAGGTATTAAAGGTGGTGCCAGGTTGTGGCAGCAGGACGAAAATTCCCTACTTCAAAAAAAATAAATTATTGATCTTAACCTTTTAACATATTTTTAAAATAATGAATGTAGAAACAGAAAATATCGAACAATTAGCTATTGATACGGTAAGGATATTATCGGTAGATGCTGTTCAAAAAGCAAACTCCGGTCACCCGGGAATGCCGATGGGTGCAGCTCCAATGGCGCACGTTTTATGGTCGCAGGAAATGTATTATAATCCTAAAAACCCGGAATGGGCCAATCGGGATCGTTTTATCCTTTCTGCCGGGCATGGTTGTATGTTGCAATATTGCTATTTGCACCTTACCGGTTACGATCTTTCGATGGATGACTTGAAAAATTTCCGTCAATTAAACAGTAAAACAGCCGGCCACCCAGAATACGGTTTAGCTCCCGGAATAGATGTTACTACTGGGCCGTTAGGACAAGGTTTTGCAAATGGCGTAGGTTTTGCTATCGGGCAAAAACATTTAGCCGCACGTTATAATAAACCCGAATTTCATTTATTCGATTACAAGATTTTTGCCATTTGCAGTGATGGTGATATGATGGAAGGCGTAACTTCCGAGGCTGCTTCTTTAGCTTCTCAGTTGGAATTAGGCAACCTAATTTATTTATACGATGACAACCACATTTCTATTGAAGGTGATACTGATATTGCTTTTACAGAGGATGTTGCCGCACGTTTTAAAGCGTACGGATGGCATGTCCAGGTTGTAGAAGATGGCAATGATGTTGCGGCAATCCGCGCTGCTGTTTACAATGCTAAAATTGAAATCCGTAAGCCATCATTAATCAAAGTTCGTACGCACTTGGCTTATGGAAGTCCAAATAAGGTTGATACGCCAGGGGCACATGGTTCTCCGCTGGGTGAAAAAGAAGTCAAGTTGGTAAAAGAAGGAATGGGTTTCGATCCGGATCAGTTTTTTTATGTGCCAAAAGAAGTATCCGAATACTACTTAGCATGCGGCAAAAAAGGCGAAGAAAAAGAAGCTAAATGGAACGAGCAATATGCCGCTTATAAAAAAGAATTTCCGGAATTAGCTGCCGAATATGAATTGTTAAGCAGTGGAAAACTACCTGAAGGCTGGAAAGATACCATTCCAACTTATAAAGCTGATGCTGGTAAAATTGCAACCCGTAAAGCATCCGGGGAAGTATTGAACGCTATTGCGCCAGTTTTGCCAGGATTAATTGGTGGTGCTGCGGATTTGGCTCCATCTACCGAAACCAACTTAAAGAAATTTGAATCTTTTACTGCGGAAGACAGAACTGGCCGTAATTTCCATTTTGGAATTCGCGAACATGCGATGGGTTCTGCTTTAAACGGAATGGCTTTAACTAAAGGCATTATTCCTTTCGGTGCCACGTTTTTGATTTTTTCTGAATATATGCGCCCGCCAATCCGTTTGGCCGCAATTATGAAAATTAAGCCGATTTTTATCTACACACACGATAGTATTGGTTTGGGTGAAGATGGAACAACGCACCAACCGGTAGAACAACTGATTTCTTTGCGCTCTATCCCAAACACAACTTTAATCCGTCCTGCTGATGCCAACGAAACCGCACAAGCTTGGCGCGTGGCAATTGAGCACGTTGGCGGTCCGGTGATTTTGGTACTGACCCGTCAAGGTTTAACAACTATTGATCAGGAAAAATATGGTAAAGCAACCCAGTTGGAAAAAGGTGCTTACATTTTATCTGATGTAGAAAATCCACAATTATTGCTGATTGCAACAGGTTCTGAAGTAGAACTGATCATGAAAGCACAGGCAAAACTACAGGAAGAAGGTATTGCGGCACGAGTAATCAGTATGCCATCCTGGGAATTATTTGAAAAACAGGATGCTGCTTATAAAGAAAGCGTTTTCCCGAAAAACTTGAAAAAACGTTTGGCTGTAGAAATGGCTTCCACTTTAGGATGGCACAAATATGTATCCGATGAAGGCGATGTGATCGGAATGCATACTTTTGGTGAATCTGCTCCTGCGGAAGAATTATATAAGGTTTTTGGCTTTACAGTTGAAAATGTTGTTGAAAAAGCCAAAGCATTGCTTGCATAAATTTAATCGATAAAAAAAGTATCAAAGCCTCACCCCAACCCTCTCCAGAGGAGAGGGAGTAGAGTTGCACAAGTTCTTCAAGTCCCTCTCTTTTGGAGAGGGATTTAGGGTGAGGCCAGTGCTTCTTTTATCAACCTAAAATCAATATAAATGAAAGTTGGAATTGCAGCAGACCACGGTGGATTTGAGTTGAAGGAAATGCTTGGCGAGTATTTAAAAAAACAAGGCCACGAGGTAATAGACTTCGGTGCAAATTCTTTAGATCAAGGTGATGATTTCCCCGATTATGTTGTTCCGCTGGCCAAAGCAGTTGCTAAAGACGAAGTGGAACGTGGCATTGCCGTCTGCGGCAGTGGCGTTGGAGCATGTATTGCTGCAAACAAGGTTTCCGGCGTACGCGCGGCTTTAATTACCGACCATTTTTCTGCCCATCAAGGCGTGGAAGATGACGATATGAATTTGATGACGATTGGCGGCCGCGTAGTTGGTTTTAATGTTGCGCAGGAGCTGGCCACTTCATTTTTGGAAGCAAAATTTATAGGTGCCGAAAGGCATTTGCGCCGTTTAGAAAAAGTACATCAATTAGAAAAATAACCTTATAAAAGAAGTATCATGGAAGCAAATAGAGTAAAAAAAATTCACGATTTCGGCCAGAGCATATGGCTTGATTTTATCGACCGGAAAATTATGGATTCGGGAGAATTGCAAAAACTGATTACCGAAGATGGCGTTCGTGGTGTAACATCCAACCCGGCTATTTTCGAAAAAGCTTTTAGCAGCAGTTCTGATTATGATGAAGATATTATCAAGCTTGCCAAAGAAGGCAAAAGCAATGACGACATTTTTTACGGCGTTGCAGTAGAAGATATTAAACGTGCTGCCGATCTTTTTATGCAAGTTTACGAGGATGAAGTAAAAGGCGCAGATGGTTATGTTAGTTTGGAAGTATCGCCGCGTTTTGCAACTGATACCGAAGCAACAACCAAACAAGCTTTGGAATTGTGGAAGGCCGTACATAAAGATAATGTGATGATTAAAATTCCGGCTACGAAAGAAGGTTTGCCTTCCATCCAAAAATGTATTGCAGAAGGTTTAAACATTAACGTTACCTTACTTTTTGGTTTGGAAAGATATGAAGCTGTTACCGAAGCTTACATTGCTGGTTTGGAAGAACGCGCTGATGCAGGAAAGCCAATCGAATATGTTTCATCTGTCGCCAGTTTCTTTTTAAGCCGTATCGATGTTATGGTTGATCCAATGTTGAAAGAAAAAGGCTTGGATGATTTAAAAGGTGAAGTAGCCATTGCATCTGCCAAAAAAGCTTACGAAATTTATAAAAGGGTTTTCAGTACAGAACGCTTTAAAAAATTAGAAGAAAAAGGAGCTAAGCCACAACGTTTGCTTTGGGCAAGTACCGGCAGTAAAGATCCGGCTTTTTCGGATGTTAAATATGTAGAAGCTTTAATTGGAAAAGATACGGTTGATACCATCCCGATGGAAACTTTAGAAGCTTTCCGTGATCATGGAAATGCAGAAGATACTTTGGAAGTTGGTTTGGATAAAGCAAATGATGTTTTAAGCAAGATAAAAGAAGCAGGCATTGATTTAGATGCAATCACGCAGCAATTAGAAGAAGAAGGGATTGAAAAATTTAACAAACCTTACGACAAATTGCTGGCTGCCATCGAATCACAAAAACAAAAAGCTTTAGCCTAAAACCAGTAATGGAAGCAGATTACCCGCAAATTTTATTTCTGGATGTTGGCGGAGTATTGCTAACTAACGGCTGGGACCACGAATCAAGGCAAGCTGCAGCAGAAAAGTTTGGGTTAAATTATGCAGATATGGAAAATCTGCATAATTTAATCTTTCCTGTTTACGAAATCGGAAGTATTAGTTTGGATGAGTATTTAGATACGGTAGTATTTAATCATCCCAGAAATTTCACCAGGGAAGATTTTAAATCCTTTATTTTTTCAGAATCGAAAGAACTTCCTGATTTGTTGCAATGGTTAATCCAATGGAAAAGTAATTGTGGTTTTCGCATCATCTCTATCAATAATGAAGGAAAAGAATTGAATGATTACCGGATTAAAAAATTTGGTTTGCACCGTTGTTTCGATGCTTTCATTTCTTCCTGCGAAGTAAGGATGCGCAAGCCAGACCCTTCTATTTTCAAGCTTGCTATGGGGATTGCCCAAGCTAAATCTTCGCAATGTTATTATTTTGATGACAGGATTACACAGGTTGAAGCAGCACGTCGGACGGGCATTACTTGCTATCAGCACATTGATTTTGAAAGTACAAAACAAATTTTAGAGCAAATAAAACATAACATTAAACTATAAAACTAATGTCGGACGCTAAATATACCTTTGGGATGATCGGGTTAGGAACTATGGGCAGAAATTTGCTGCTGAACATGGCCGATCACAATTTTTTAGGTGCAGGTTATGATAAGGATACTTCAAAACTGAAGTTGCTTGAACATGAAGGTGCAGGAAAACCGGTTAAAGGTTTTTCAACGCTGCAAGAATTTGTAGGAAGTTTGCAAAAACCACGCGCGCTAATGATGCTGGTGCCAGCGGGAAAAATTGTGGATAGCGTAATAGAAGAACTTTTGCCTTTGATGGAAGAAGGCGATATCATTATCGATGGGGGAAATTCGCACTTTACGGATACTAACCGTCGGGTAGAGTATCTGGAAACCAAAAAGTTACATTTTTTTGGAATGGGTATTTCGGGTGGCGAAGAAGGCGCACGTAAAGGCCCGAGTATGATGCCTGGCGGCGATAAAGAAGCTTATGCACACGTAAAAGAGATATTTGAAGCTATTGCAGCAAAGGTGGAAGACAAACCTTGTGTTACTTATATCGGCCCGGGTGCTTCCGGCCATTTTGTAAAAATGGTACACAATGGTATTGAATATGGTTTGATGCAATTGATTGCTGAAACTTATGAAATCTTGCAAAAAGGGTTAAAATTAGACGACCATGAAATCCAGGAAACTTTTGCCAAATGGAACGAAGGACGGTTACAATCTTATCTGCTGGATATTACCAAAGACATTTTCAAATACAAAAAAGAT
>CAZZVO010000003.1:0-53587 GCA_964657505.1 uncultured Mucilaginibacter sp. | reverse complement strand
TAATTTTAGATTTGATGGCTGGCATCTACAATTACGACGATAAAAACGTGTGGACATATTTGCGCGTGGTAAATGATACTTTGGTTACCGGTTATCGTCAAACCAACGGCTGGGCCAAAAACCGGACGTTGTATTTTGCCATGAAGTTTTCCAAACCTTTTACCAGTTACGGCAACCGAAATTATTCTAAAAAAGAAGTTTACAGAGGTTTTTGGGGGATGTTTAACCAAAGCAAAAACTTCCCGGAAGTGGCGGCACAAAAGATTCGGGCTTACTTCGATTTTAAAACAGATGAAGGTGAAAAGATCAAGATCAAATTTGCGCTGTCACCAGTGAGTATGGAAGGCGCGCTTAACAATATGCAAACCGAAGTTCCGGGTTGGGATTTTAATGCGGTAAAAGAAGCAGGACAAAAACTGTGGGAACAAGAACTTTCCAAGATCACGATCCAAAGCAAAAGCCTGGCCGAAAAACAAAACTTTTATACGGCGATGTACCACGCGATGATCAACCCAACCATTTATATGGATGCGGATGGAAAATACAAAGGTTTAGACCAGAATATACATGTGGCTCAAGGTTTTACCAATTACACCACGTTTTCTTTGTGGGATACTTACCGCGCGCTGCACCCGCTTTTTAACATCATCGAACCGAAAAGAAATGATGATATGATTAAATCTATGCTGGCACATTTTGACCAAAGTCCGGAACACATGCTGCCCATCTGGTCAAATTCCGGCAACGAAAACTGGTGCATGTCGGGCTATCATTCTGTGGCTGTAATTGCTGATGCAGTGATCAAAGGCAATGCTTCTTTTAGCACACAAAAAGCGTTAGAAGCGTGTGTTGCAACAGCGCGAAAGCGGAATTACGAAGGCATCGGCGAGTACATGGACAAAGGTTTTATTGCCGATGAACACAACGGCGTTTCGGTTTCCAACACTTTAGAATATGCTTATGATGATTGGGCAATTGCACAAATGGCCAAAAAATTAGGCAACACCGAGATTTATAACGAGTTTATCAAACGGTCCGAAAATTATAAAAACGTGTACGATGCTTCCGTTGGTTTTATGCGGCCGAAGTTGGCAGATGGCACTTTCCGAAAAAGCTTTGATGCTTTATCAACCAACAATCAGGGTTTTATTGAAGGAAATTCCTGGAACTATACTTTTTTTGTCCCACAAAATCCAACCGAATTAATTAAGCTAATGGGCGGCAACAAGCGTTTTATTTCGCGCCTGGATTCGTTGTTTACGATGAATTTGCCGGATAAATATTTTGCTGAAACAGAAGACATTACCCGCGATGGCATTATTGGTAATTACGTTCACGGCAACGAACCGTCGCACCATGTGGCGTATTTATATAACTGGACAGATCAGCCCTGGAAAACGCAGGAACGCATCCGCATGATTTTGCCGAAAATGTACAAACCAACGCCCGATGGTTTAGGTGGGAATGATGACACGGGACAAATGAGCGCCTGGTATATTTTCAGTTCGATTGGTTTTTATCCGGTTGCGCCCGGTTCTGATCAATATTCTTTGGGAAGTCCGGCTGTTGATGGCGCGGTTATTCAACTCGCAAATAATGAGAGTTTTACCATCGAAGTAAAAAATCAAAGCGATAAAAATGTATATGTAAAAGAAGTATCGCTGAATGGAAAACTGCTGAACCGAAGTTTCATCAGCCATCAGGAAATTATAAACGGCGGGAAGTTGGTTTTTAAGATGAGTAACAAACCGGCAAAGTATCATCCATAACAAATTCGCCCTAAAAATATTTACCTTTTTGCTTGTAATAAAAAGATGGTTTCCGCATCTAAAAAAAGCATGGTAAAAGAAGCATTTTGATAATTTAGTCGCGTAAAAATCTGCTTTAAACTATCTTCAAAAAAATTAAAAACGCACATGGCAATTAATCTGCAAAAAGGGCAACGGGTTGATATCGGGCTTTCTAAAATAAGTGTTGGTTTGGGCTGGAACCCGAACGAAGGCACAGGTTATGCTTTCGATCTGGATGCATCGGCATTTATGATCAACCAAAACCGTTTGATTCCAGCAGAAGAGTTTTTTGTTTTCTACGGAAACACCAATTCTCCTGATGGCGCTTTAAACCATTCGGGCGATGACCCAACAGGAGGCAACAGTGATGGCGGCGATGACGAAACGATCAGCGTAGATTTAACGAAAGTGAGCGAACAGATTACAGAAATCCTGTTTGTGGTAACTATCCATGAAGCTATTGCGCGCAAACAAAATTACGGACAAGTGCGCGATTCGTACATCCGGATTGCAGATGATGCCAGCAACGAGGAAATTGTTAGATACGAATTAGGCGAAGATTTTTCTATCGAAACAGGTGTAGAATTTGGCCGATTATACAAACGTAATAGTGCCTGGAAATTTGAAGCTTCGGGCATTGGTTATCGCGAAGATTTGGCTTTCTTTTTGGCTAAATACTTTAAAGGCCAGATCATTAAATAATACGGAAACAGCACGATGCTTCTTTTATCCCTATAAAAACAGCATGCCCAAATACCAGCATTACTCCTTTGATTTGTGGTTAACGCTCATCCGTTCCAATCCGCTTTTTAAGCAGGAAAGGACGAATTTTTTTCATCAAAACCTCAACCATCATTATAAAACGGTAGAAGAAATAGCTTTGATTTTTAGGCAAGTTGATTTAATGTGCAACGCCATCAACGAAAAAACCGGTAAAAATATGGATGCCGATGAAATGTATTTAATGGTGATCGGCCTGATTAACGAAGCCAGTTTTTCTTTGCAGGAAATAGATTTAAACTGGTTGGAAGCTGAAATGGAAGACCTGGTATTTAAACATTTGCCAGTAATCTATGGTGATCAAACCGTTAAAACCCTGGAGCATATTTGCAAAACCGGTGGAAGCACTTTTAGTATTTTAAGCAATACTGGTTTTATCCGCGGAAAAACTTTGCGTAAAGTGCTAAAGGAACTTAACTTAGAACAATATTTTGATTTCCAGTTGTATTCTGATGAAGTTGGAATGTCTAAACCTAACCCTAATTTTTTTAAACTGATGTTAAAGCAAATTGCCGCGGTTCAAAAAACAGAAAACATCTGCCTGAATAAAATTATCCATATTGGTGATAACCAACATGCGGATATTAAAGGTGCAAATTCGGTTGGTATCCAAAGTTTGCTTATCAATTCGAACGGTCAACAAATTTCAAGTTTAATCAACTGATGTTATCAACTTATACACTACACGCCATTTCTGACACTCAAAATATTGGTTTTTGTGCCGATGATTACAGCCGTTTTAAATTTGGTGATGAAGCGGTTGCGAAAACTTTCGGTACGGATTTGGCAAATGGTTTTATTGAAAAGTTAAAGGTTGATCAAATTCATCAGCAAATCGTGGTGATTTCGAGTCCGTATTCTTTTATTCCAACGGCTACTTTCGCCATGAAAAACCATTTTGTGTTTCAATTAAACCAGTGGCTGGCCGATCATAATTTTCCAGTTGTGCAGGAAGCAAAAGTGTACCGTACCGTTACTTATAAAGAAGATTACGGCGAGTTAAATGCCGAAGAAAGAATTAATTTGATCAGTAAAGATTCTTTTCATATTGACAAAGCATTCATCGACGGTAAAACTTTGCTGTTTTTAGATGATATAAAAATTACCGGCAGCCACGAACGTATGATCTTGAAAATGGTTAAAGATTATGAGTTGGAAAACGAGATACACATGTTGTATTTTGCAGAATTGACCAACAAAAACATCCATCCAAATTTTGAAAATTATTTAAACTATCACCAGGTAAAATCCATTTTTGATTTGGATCAGATCATCAACAGCAATCATTTTTGCATCAACACAAGGTTGGTAAAATACTTGTTGAATTACGAACATAGCAGCTTTTGCATTTTTTTACAGACTCAAACCGACGCTTTTATTACGCATCTTTACAATATGGCGTTGGGCAATAGTTATCATTTAATGGAAAGTTACCGCATCAATTTGAATTATATTAAGCATTACCTCAACACTAAAAAACAATTACAACATGGCAATTAATTTGCAAAAAGGACAACGGGAAAATATAAACGCACCAAAATTTACCATCGGTTTAGGTTGGGATACCAACAACGCAGCTACAGGAACTGAGTTTGACTTGGATGCTTCCGTTTTTATTATGGGTGAAAATAAAAAGCTGCTTTCGGACGAGCACTTCGTTTTTTACAACAATTTGCTCTCTCCGGATGGCGGCGTAGAACATACTGGTGATAATTTAACCGGTGCCGGCGATGGCGATGATGAACAAATTAAGATCGATCTTGCTAAAGTTGATCCAAAGACAACCGAAATTTGCG
This sequence comes from uncultured Mucilaginibacter sp., assembly GCA_964657505.1. Lineage (GTDB taxonomy): Bacteria > Bacteroidota > Bacteroidia > Sphingobacteriales > Sphingobacteriaceae > Mucilaginibacter_A. The sequence goes on along the minus strand of CAZZVO010000003.1, from coordinate 49,221 downwards.
TAGTGGTAACCATACACGAAGCGGCAAACCGCAGACAAAACTTTGGTCAGGTTAAAAACTCTTTTGTACGGATATTTGATACCGATACCAACACCGATATTTTAAAATATGAGTTGGAAGAGGATTTTTCGATAGAAACAGCAGTGGAATTTGGCCGCATTTACAAACGCGAAGGCAAATGGAAATTTGAAGCCGTGGGCGTAGGTATGAAAGGCGGATTGCAGGATTATTTAAACAAATACAATTAAAATTATGGCCATAAATCTTCAAAAAGGACAACGCATTAACCTTGAAAAAAGCAACGGTAGCAAACTGCAAAATATTTGTGTAGGCATTAACTGGGGTGCCATTGAAAAGAAAGGGTTTTTAGGTTTTGGATCGACAAAAGAAGCAGTTGACTTGGATGCAAGTTGCGCGCTTTTTGATGCCAATAAAAAGCTGCAAGAAACTATTTACTTCGGCAATTTAAAATCTAAAAATGGTTCTGTAAAACATAGTGGAGATGATTTGACCGGAGATATCGACGGTGACGATGGCTTGGATAACGAGATCATCACCATCGATTTTTCTTTGCTAAACGCTAACATAGAGCACGTTGCGTTTGTGCTGAACAGTTTCCGCGGTCATGATTTTGGTAAAATCCCGTTTGCTTCCATCCGCATTTACGAAGGCACTCCAAAAATGGTGAAAGAGGTTTTTGCCACTTATGATATTGCGCACAATTCTGGTTTTTCTGGTTACGTTTCCATGGTGATGGGGATTTTTTACAAACGCAACGGCGAGTGGAAATTCAATGCCATCGGCGAGCCAACAAAAGATAAAAAACTGCCGGAAACCATTACAACCGTTATCAACCAATACCTTTAATAACACCAGTTTTTAACCGATAAAAGAAGCATCGAAAGCGAGCTGTAACATCGGCACAAAAATTTAATCAAATTAAGTAAAAATGGAAACCAACCCGGCCACCAATACGCAACTAATACCTTCTGTTAAGTTGGATAAAGAAGGCAATGTTGATTTGTCTAAAATTACGCCCGAGGACGAGCAGAAGTTAAGCGAAATCAGCAAAACTATTGATCCGAAGGATGTAAATTCTATCCTGAATTACGGCGTGGAAGTACAAAGTTCGATGGAAAAATACAGCAATGCATTTTTAACTTCGGTGCGCACTTATAATTCTGGCGAAGTTGGCGGGTTGATTACAGATTTGCTTTCGGAACTGAATTATATTGATGTAGACGAACTGGAACAAAGCGGTTTCAAACAAATCCTTTCCAAAATCCCGTTTTTGAAAAGGATTGTGGTTGATACAGAAAAGCTTTTCCAGAAATACGATACGGTGGTGAACAATATCGACAAAATCACCAATAAAATTAAAGTTGGCCGCGTCAATTCGATTAAAGATAATAGCTCGTTGCAAACCATGTTTGATAGTAACGTGAGCTACATTAAACAGATGGAAGAACTGATCATTTCTGGTCAGTTAAAGTACAACGAACTGAGCGAAAAACTGGCACAAATGGATGCCAATCCTGCTGATTACCAGGATTATGAAATTGCCGACCTGCGCGATTTTGTAAACCGTTTGGATAAACGCATGGCTGATTTAAAAGTAGTGCGTTTCATCATGATGCAATCTTTGGCGCAAATCCGCGTGGTGCAAAACAACAATACTTCTATCGCAGAAAAAGCGCAGTCTATTATTTCGACTACAATTCCTGTTTGGAAAAATCAGTTGACGATTGCTGTAGCTTTGAACCGACAAAAACAGCATGTAGAAATCCAGAAAAAGATTTCGGATACAACGAACACAATTCTGCAAAAAAATGCCGAATTGCTTAAACAAAACAGCATTGATGTAGCACGCGAAAACGAAAAAACCGTTGTTTCTATCGATACTTTGAAACGGACTACGCAATCGCTAATTGAAACATTAACCGAAGTAAAACGCATCCACGATGAAGGCAACCAAAACCGCAAAGCACTAAACACAGAACTGCAAAGTTTAGAAACCGAACTCAAGAAAAATGTAACGAGTATTAAGTAATTTTGCATGGATGGACATGCATCTGCAAAATATATTTAATGATTCTAAACGGATCATCAATAAATTACAGTTGCTCGCTGCTTTTTTTGAGGAAGAAATTATTTACAAGATCTACCTGCGCAGCCAGGTGATCCACCAAATGTTTGAGCAAAACCCGGAACTGGATGCCAATAACCTCGAACTTTTCCACTTACAATACACCGCAAGTTTGATCGACCTTTTAAAGAAGATCAAAAAAAACAATGAGCAAAATGTGAGCCTTTTGTTTGACGAAATCCAACTGAACAAAGAACTGACCGACAAGCTTTCCAGCTCTTTTTATACAGAGAAAAATTATCAGTTAGACCAGCAAAAACAGTCGCTCAAAATCAATATTTCTTTACGGAGATTGTATCAAACCTTGTCGGACAATGTTGATGAATATCCTTTCTCCAAAAACATAAATAGCTTTAGTTCGCGGTTTTCGCACGATTTTTATTACGAAGTTTCGGGCGAATTATTTAATGAATTAACGCATTACAACCCAACTGAAGTTTATGCAAATGCGCATGCAATCGTCCAAAAAAAGCTGATGGGTTTGTTGTGCAAATATGATTTTAAAACCGGCTTTTATTGCGGTTTAAAAGATGGAAATGCGCTGTTAGAAGTCTATAAATTTGTGGACGCAGAAAAATATTTCCTGTTTTATCCGGCTAAAAATTTGTTCCTTTTATGCGATTTTACCAAGATTGAAAACATTAGGCATACCAATCAAATTTCCAACAAAGCAACCATGATCCAGGAATTGAAAGATAAAAATGATCAGCTACAAAGCAGCATTGGCGTAACAAAATCCTATCTTCCGCAGGAAATTAAAATGTTGCTTGCCGAGAACTATAAAAAGTTAACGGATATTAGCTTCCTCCAAAACATTGGCAACTTTGATGTGCAGGCCAATATTTTAAAAGCAATGTTAAATACGGATACGATTTAAACTATCCGGTAACAAAAGCACAAAAAAGAGGTCATAAAAGAAGCATCACCAAAATTAACAAATGGATATTTTACATCAATTATTAGGCGAAGATATTCAGGCAGGTTTGCTGATCATCCTGAATTTAATTGTGATCGAAAGCCTGCTTTCTGTGGATAATGCAGCCGTGCTGGCCACTATGGTGATCGATTTGCCGAAAGAACAGCGCAGCAAAGCATTGAGATATGGCATTTTAGGTGCTTATGTTTTCCGTGGGATATGTTTGTTTTTGGCCGCCTGGTTAGTTAAAATTTGGTGGTTAAAACCGTTGGGCGGCTTGTATTTGCTGTACCTGGCTTTTGATTTTTTTAAAGGAAAAGCCGATGCCGACGGGGAAGAAGAATCGGTTAATAAAAACGAAAGCTGGATTTACAAATCTACCGTTGGTTTGGTTGGCACTTTTTGGGCAACGGTTGTTTTGGTAGAAGTGATGGATCTGGCGTTTTCTATTGATAACGTTTTTGCTGCCGTAGCTTTTACAAAACACGTTTTCCTGATTTATACCGGCGTTTTCATCGGTATTTTGGCCATGCGTTTTGTGGCGCAGGCATTTGTTAAGCTGATCGAAAAGTTTACTTTTTTAGAAACCGTTGCTTTTGTGGTGATTGGCGTTTTAGGGTTGAAACTAACGGCTTCTTTGTACACGCACTTTTATCCAACATCTTCTTTATCAGCAATATTAGAAGGAAAACAAACCGACGTTTTTGTCTCTTTATTTACGGTGGCCGTTTTTTTGGTGCCTGTAATTACTTCACTGCTGTTTAATTTCCCTAAAAAACATGCTATCAAGTTGGAAGTTACCGAAGATGCAGAAAAGGTTTTAGACAAAAGCTGATTTGGTTTATTAGTTTTTAGGCGATAAAAGAAGCATCAGCTTTTCCAGCGAAATGTTTTGATCATCACGTCAATATCCTTCTTCACAAAATCTAATACTGGTTTTATAGAATCCTGCCGCGGCACTTCGTTAAAATACAACGCACCGCGCAAATAATTTTTTGTGCTGTCTGTTAAATAGAATTGCACAGATGATGCTGCATTACCATCAATGCGGTAATAAATGCCATACATTTTTTGCGCAGGATAAGCAATTGTACCTTCATCAATCGCGGTTGCTTTTACCGTGTGTTTAAACGCAAAAGTATGGGCATCTTCAATCAATTCATTAAACACTTTTTTGGAAGTTATCGGCATATAACTCAAGTGTAAAGTGCCTTTAAAAGCAGGATATTCGACGTTAAAAAAGCAAGGTTGCGCATTTTTGTTCCGATCAGGCTGGATGGAAGCATACACCGGATACGAAAAAGTAAACGGACAACCGCCAGTGTAACTCTGATACTTTTTTTCAGGAAAAACGATACGAAAAAAACCACGCGGTTTGGGCGAAAAATCGTGGTTGCCGCAAGAAAACAGCAGAACTGATCCGGCGAAAACTACAATCAATCCCCACTTATTGCTCATATTTTTTTATTCCAGATTTCCCATGATTTTTCTGCCTGTAAAACAAGCATTTCGTAACCATTTTTAATTGTTGCGCCTTTTGCCTCGCCTTTTTGCAGAAACGTGGTTTTTTCGGGATTGTAAATTAAATCATACAACAAATGTTTACTGGTGATTGCCTCGTAAGGGATAGGTGGAAAAGCAGCAGTATCCGGCGCGGTGCCTAAAGGTGTTGTATTGATGATGAGGTTGTAATTTTTGATCATTTCGGCGGTTACCTGATTGTATGAAATATGGCTCAGTTTTGGTCGGCGTGAAACTACAAGATAAGGAATCCGCAATTTTTTCAATACATATTTTACAGCCCTTGTTGCGCCGCCGTTACCTAAAACCAGTGCTTTTTTATGATGCGATTTGAGCAATGGCTTGAGCGAATGTTCAAAGCCGAAAATATCGGTGTTGTAACCTTCCAAGCGGAATTCCTGGTCAACAAAACCAACCTCACCAGAAAAAGCAGTTTCGATGGCACTTTCTTTAATGATCTTGATGCAGTTGATGGCCTCTACTTTTTTAGCTTCAGGTTCTAACCAATTCATGTAAAATACAACACCTATTTTGTGTGGTATGGTTACATTTAACCCGCACAAACCGGAATTAGCTTTGATAAACTCCGGGAAATCGCTTAGGTTTTCTAACTCAAAAAGTTCATACGAATGATCTTCGATCCCTTCTTTTTCAAATTTTTCTGTGAAGTATTTTTTAGAAAAAGAATGTGTTAACGGGAAACCGATCAATCCGTATTTTTTCATTTTCGAATGCGAATTTTAGAGGTGTAAAAGAAGCATCAGGCTTTTTACTGGTTCAGAAAAAAATCAAATGTATCGCTGCGCAGGCCAAGTCGGATGGTTTCTAAGGGGATTACTTCTGCCGGTGCAATGTTGCCCAAATTTACGTTAGACCCGATCAGTTTGATAAACCAAACCTGTTGGGCTTTTTGCGGTGCTTCCCAAATAATTTTTTCTTCGGGGATTTGGGTGAGGATTTCATCTACCAAACCTTGCCTTACTTCACCAGAATCTCGGTAAATACCAACATTTCCGCTTTCGCGTGCTTCTGCAATCACTTTCCAGGAACCGGCTTCCAGTTCGGCGTTCATCAGTTTGATCCATTTATATGGCGCAAAAATTTTCTCTACGTCTTTAGAACCAACTTCAGAAATTACGATAACCTGTTTGCTTAACTCTTTGATGTAATTGCACTTCTCATCATGATCAATTGTGATGGAACCATCAGAAATTTCTGCATAATCCATTTGATATTGGTCTAAAACCCGTCGATATTCATCAAAGTTACCTCGGGTAATAAAGGCTTCAAACAAAGTCCCCCCAAAATAAACCGGGATACCGGCATCGCGGTACAACTTTAATTTTTCCTTTAAATTAGGAGTAACATAAGAAGTTGCCCAGCCTAATTTAACAATATCTGTATGCTCTCCGGATACTTCTAAAAAGTCTTCTACTTGTCTCAAGCTTAAACCTTTGTCCATTACCATGGTAAAACCGGAAGACCTTGGTTTTTGCGTACGTTCCGGAATATTACTTAAAAAATAATTCATTAAAATACAAGATTTATTAAAAGGCAGTTTAAAACTGATCCGTCTGTTGGCTGCAAATGTAACAGTTACTGATTTTTATGCGATAAAAGAAGCATTTAAAATGCGTTAAATAGTTCAGCAGTTTGTCTAAATCCGATAAAATCGGTTGATAATATCAACAATAGCTTTGTTTTCCTGCAACTGCGGCAAATATTCAAACAAAATGTGGTGTTTTTCCGGGTCTGCAATTAAGGCAGTTTCCAGGTATTTCAAAGCTTCATTATATTCGCCTTTGGCAAAAAGATAAGCCACCATGCGGTAAAAAAGCTCGGCTGCATCAGGATTATTTTTGATCGCTTCGGCAATGGTTTCAATGGCGGCTGTTAGTTTGTGCTGTTCGTACAGGATAGAAGAATAATCTAACCAGGCATCAACATCGATTGGGTTTAGTTCGATTACTTTGGCATAAGCATCTTCTGATTCGGGCAGATTTCCAAGTTTGTAATTGGCATCTGCAATGGCAAACCAGTAATCAGGATTTGTATTTTCTAATTCTAAAGCCCTTTTGTAGTAGCGTAATGCTTCAAAATAACGTTCTTCAAAATCCAATGTTACGCCGATACCGAACCAGGCATCGCCCATTTTAGCATCTTTTCGAACGGCTTTTTTATAATAAGCACGGGCTTCATCCATCCGCTCCAGCTTTTCATAACATTCGCCGATGGAACAATACGTATCTGAACTGGCGGCTTCGTATTCCAGCGTTTGCTTATAAACTTCAATCGCTTCCGAAAATTTATCCAGGTTGATTAACGCATTTCCTTTGTTAAAATAAGCGTAAGTAAAGGTTTCATTAATCAGGATGGCGTAATCGTAAGCATCGATTGCTTTTTCAAACAAGCTGAGTTTGGTGAAAGCATTGCCCAGATTGTACCAGGCCGCATAACTGTAAGGTTCTTTGTCGATGTATTGTTCGTAAAACTCCACACTTTCATTTTGCCTGTCCATTACATCGTAACAAAACGCCAGTTCGTATAGAGCGTCCTGGTTTTCCATGTTCTGCTCCAGGCAAAGTTTCAGGTAGGTAATAGCATTATCGTATTCGCCTTTGCTTTGGTAAACAAAAGCGATGTGCAGCAAAATATCATCGGTTTCCTCGGCCAGCGGCAAAGCTTTTTCGTAATTTTCCAGGGCTTCTTCGTGCCGTTCTAAACTTTCGAATAAGTTGCCTCGGATGATATAGATATCAGCTTCTGATGGTTCTAAACTTTCGGCTTTTTCCAAGATGGCAAAAGCATCGGCCACCTGGTTAGTTACGATAAAAAGCTGGGCTTGTTTAATCAGGAATACGGCAGCAAAAGCATGCTGGCTGCGCGCATAACCAACTACCTGAAGTGCTTTTACGGGATCATTTTTTTCTATGTAGTAGTCGATAATGTTTTCAAATACTTGCGCATCGAAAAAATACTGGTCGTGATTGCGGATCATCTCCTCATATCGTTCTACAGAAAACCGAGGATCCTCAGAGAAATTGTAATCAAATTCTTCTTCCATTCAATTTTATTAGCAGAACTATGAGCGAATGTTTCTATTTGTCAACACTAATTAACAGCTTAAATTATATTTAAAAAAACAAAATACTGAAAAGTACTTTTGTACCGTTAAACAAGCTGTTTATCTAACTTTGAGTTATGCAACAATATAGATAACTTATTCTGTATTTGCATAAATTTGTAGCTTTGACAAAAGTATGAAAAAGCATTTTTAATTAGCGGTTTGAATTATGAACAATTAAAAACGTAAAATTTAAACGTTAAAAAAAGCTTTTTTAGTATAGGTATTGATAAATGCCCTATACCTATTCCCCCGGGTAAAATAATGTTTTAAGCCGGTTTATAATTAAAACTGGCGCATTGATAAATCTAAAATATATTCATGAAAATTGACTTCAAAACAACTGCAATTGCTGCAGTTGCCCTCCTATTTGTAATAAACACGGCCGATGTTATTGCCCAACAAATGCCGGTTAAACCTGCTGATCCGCCTAAAAACTGGCATACGTTGGATTTGAAAAAAGATGGCTTTTTTGGGGTAAGCTTAAACCAGGCTTACGATTTTTTAAAGGGTAAAAAAAGCACCACCGTTGTGGTGGCTACCATTGATAGCGGTGTTGATACTTTACAAAAAGACTTGCAACCAATTTTGTGGGTGAATACTAAAGAAAAAGCCGGAAACGGTAAAGACGATGATAACAATGGTTATGCTGACGATATTCACGGGTGGAACTTTTTGGGCGGGCCAAACAACAAATGTGATGTAAACGAAACGACCGAAGAGGTACGCGAGTATTACCGTTTGAAAGATAAATACGCTGCTATTACCACTGCATCGGCAGCTAAAGATAAATCAGAATATGCTTATTGGTTAAAAGTTAAATCTATCCGTGATTCTACCATCAACAAATCCAAGTCGGAACTTGACCAGCTTTCGCCATTAATGAATGCGCTGGTTACTACTGATGCTTTTATTAAAAAATCATTGAGTTTGAAAGCCGGGCAGTCTTTCACCAAAAACGATCTGAATAGGGTAGATTCTAAAAATGACACACTTAGCAAAAGCAAATATATATGGGGACTGATCTTTCAGGATGCAGATAATACCAAAACAGATACCAAAACAATTACTGAATTGAATGAATACATCACGAAGTTAAACAATGATGTTAACCCAGATCTGGAGGCACGAAAACGTGTAGTTGGTGATAATCCAGATGACATTAACGATAAAATATACGGCAGCAATCAGTTGAAATTTGAAGATGCATCGCATGGAACAGGCGTAGCCGGGCTAATCGGTGCCATCCGCAATAATGGTTACGGTATTGATGGTATTGCTGATAATGTAAGAATTATGGCGATAAAAGCAGTACCAAACGGTGATGAGTATGATAAAGATATTGCAAACGCCATCCGTTACGCAGTTAACAATGGTGCTAAAGTTGTAAATATGAGTTTTGGCAAAAAGATTTCCCCACATAAAAAATGGGTGGATGATGCCATTAAATATGCTGCTGAAAAAGATGTATTGCTGGTGCAAGCCTCTGGAAACGATAACCAGGATGTGGATGCAAAACCAGAATTTCCGAATGATACTTTTTTGGACGGAACTACGGTAGATAACTTAATCAGCGTAGGTGCTTCTGCGGCTTTAAATGATGAAAACCTTGCTGCTACTTTCAGTAATTACGGTAAAAAAAGCGTTGATGTTTTTGCTCCGGGCGTAAAAGTTACTTCTATTGATAAAGATGCAGAATTTAATACAGCCGATGGTACAAGTTTTTCTTCGCCGATTACTGCCGGAATTGCGGCTTTGGTTTTAGAATATTACCCTACACTAAGTGCAAAACAATTGAAAGAAGCTATTTTGGAATCTGCCAAACCGTTACAAGGCATGATGGTAGTGAAACCTGGCAGCAAAGAGAAAGTTGATTTTACTACTTTAAGTAAATCTGGTGGTGTGGTAAACGCTCTGGAAGCGTTAAAAATAGCTTCTAAAATGAAAGGCGAACGCAAAAACTAAATTTTGTTTACTGGCAAGGCTTTATTAACGATCAAGTTATTGCCTTGCTGTTTTTTCCTCATCCAGATTGTCCTCATCTTCTTCTTCGAGGTTATATTCTTCTTTAATAATGTCCAGCTCAGCTTCAGTCAATCTTTCAATTCCCAGCCTTTTGTTATTCCCAGATTCCAGGGCAAATATAATTTCATCTAATTTAAGTTGTGTGGCTTTGTCTGCCTTATTCTGGCCTTTCTGAATGAGGAAAAGCATAATGAAGGTAATAATTGAAGTCACCGTATTAAGGATCATTTGAGAATTTTCGGAAAAATGCTCAAAATAGCCGTAAATGATCCAAACAACCATCAACCCGTTGGCTGTTAAAATTCCGGCTGTGCTTCCCGTCCAACCAATTACCTTAGTTGTGATTACCCCCCAAAAATCTTTTTTCATGTAACGTTGTATTTAAGTTGGTTGTACTATTTAAACTAATAACTGGCTATTGGTTTAAAAGGTTACAAAGCTAACATAGATTTTAACGTAAATAAAAGTAGTTTTTAATCCAAAGTGATCTGTCTTTTAATGCTTTCCTCTAACGAAATAAAAGTTTCGGTACGTTGTATGCCTTCTACACTTTGGATTTGTTCATTCAAAATCTCCCGTAAATGCGTTGTGTCTCTACAAATAATTTTTGCGAAAATGCTCCAGCTTCCCGTTGTATAATGCAGTTCTACAATTTCGTTTACGGTTTTTAGCTGTTTAACCGCGTTGTTGTACTGCGAACCTTTTTCGAGGAAAATGCCCAGAAAAGCACAAACATCGTAACCTAATTTTTGCGGGTTGATTTCCAGGTTGGCGCCTTTAATAATGCCGAGATCTTCTAATTTTTTCATCCTGACATGGATTGTTCCGCCTGAAACGATTAATTCTTTAGCAATTTCGGTATAAGGCGTGGTTGCGTTTTTCATTAGGATAGATAAAATCTGGATATCGAGATTATCAATTTCTGAATTATGAGGTTTTTTGAGAGGCATAAATTTTGAAATATGTAACGTTTAACAATTATAATTAAAATTTATATAAAAATAAAAATATATTGTTGAAATATTTGCAACAAATCAAATCATGCTATACATTTGTCTAAGCAATCGGAAAAAACACGTTCTTTAAATTGCTTAATAGAAATTGTAGGATGGTGAAATTTGGCAGACACACCTCCTTGTCCCGGTGGCGAAGAACATGGGAAACCGCGGCAACGTGATAACTACTTCGTGAAGGTTCGACCCCTTCTCCTACAGCCCTTCTCATAATTTAGGTTTATAATTGGTTAGTAAAAGCCCCTGCCCATCAGGGGCTTTGCTGTATAACAACAATTTTATGCTGATAAAAGAAGCATTGTTTTTAGAAAGATAGAGGATTATGGAGCGGAAATATGTGCGCTTTGTCATTTCGACCAAAGGAAGAAATCTTATTCAAAGCGATAAAGAAACCGTTTGTTATTTGACGAAGATTTCTCCTTCCAGTCGAAATGGCAAAACGCTTCTTTTATCAGCATAAATTTATACCGCTAAAAACAGCATCCATCTACTTACAATACTTAGCAAGCATGGCATCTGCTTTATTGCTGCCGATGTTGCGCACAAACTTCCAATCCTCGCAGGCACCTTCCTGGTCGCCTTGTTTTAATTTTTGATTGGCCTGGCTTAAAACTTCATCCGCATAATTATCATCCAAGCCCAACTGCTTTTTTAAAGCCACAATTTCTGGTTCTTTGGTAACATCTGCTTTGCCCAAATACTTGTTTTCGTAATAATTGGTAACGGCATCAACCAAAGCTTCACGCGCTTTATAAGCAGTTATGGCCTGTTGTACATCATTTCTGCTTCTGTTACTGCAATTGTAATTGTTTAAATTAAAATTGACAGGCAAAATTAAAGTTGTATTTAAATCGTGGTTGGGTGGCAAAACCCATTTTCCGGCAGTTAGTTTTACCAGACGGATCGCTTCGTCATCCAAATCAATACCAAAACCTTTTTGCACTTTAACGTTAACCGGTTTGTTGTTTTGGTTAATGTTGAAGCTAACTTGCACCGTACCGGAAATACAATTGTTTTTAGAATACTCCGGGTAGATGAGGTTTTGCGATAGAAAATTATTTAAAGCCTGCTGTCCGCCTTTAAACTGAGGCTGGTCTTGTGCAGTAAACGGAGCTATAAACGATTGGAAAATTATAAAAAGATACAACATAATTTCGATTCCTAAATGAAATAAGATAACGAAAAAATTGGGTTATGGTTGTGTCGGAAATCGAAGAATTAAGTTTGGGTCCAGGGTGTTTTGCAAATATTTACCCTTTTCGGATAACTTGCAAACGCCTGGATAATCGCCCGAGTTTCCTTCTAAATCAAACATTAACTGGAAATGCAAATGCGGTGGCCAGTTGCCGTTTTCTTCGGCACTACCAAATTCGGCCAATTTTTCGTTTTGTTGAATGATTTTTCCCGAGTACAAACCTTCCAACGATTTTCGGTTTAGATGTCCAAAAAGCGCATAAAATTTGATGCCGTAAAAGAAGTATTCCAAAATAATGGTTGGGCCGTAATCACCAAAATTGTTGTTGTCTTGAAAACTATGGATTTTACCTGCAAAAGGCGAATAAACTGGCGTACCTGCTTCCGCCCAAATATCTACACCTAAATGAAGGCGGCGTGGTTCATCGGCAGTGTTAAAATGAGAACTGCGGGCATACAAAGTGCGGTTTTCAAAATAACCGCCGATGCCATAACGGCAATTATTTTGCTGCAAAGTTCGCGTTACCCAAGCCGAAAAAGCTGTTGTATCGGCAACCGTTTCTTCGCTTAGAGTTGTATTGTAAGCCGTAAAATCAAAAGGAAACATTCGGTCTTTTTGCGGATTGTAATCAACAACTTTACCAATCTCCTGCATGTGTTTTTGCAGGAGATTGGCAAATTGTTGTGCTTTGTTTATCGGCATAAAACCCGGCAGTTACTCGTTTTCGTCTTTGTGTATTTTGTCGAAAATCTTATCCATCCGGTTTACGTAATCGCTGGTATCATCCACAAAAAATTCCAGTTGCGGGATTACCCGGACTTGGTCTTTAATTTGGCGGCCAAGCTTATACCGAATTTCCGAAGCATGTAGTTTAATGGTTTGCAACGCTTGTTCGTTATTAGTTACATTAAAAAAGCTAAGGAAAACGCGCGCAATAGCTAAATCCGGTGTAGTACGAACTTTAGTGATGGTGATAAGTGCATTCGGCAAAAAATTCATTCCTTCCCTTTGAAAAATTGCCGCCAAATCTTGTTGGATAACGCCGGCAAACTTTTGTTGTCTTTTTGATTCCATGATAAATTTTATTTGCAGGTAGGAGTTTTAAAAATAAACGTATAAATAGATAATTAAATTACGGCTTATTGTTGCGTTGTTGCATTTAAAACCGATTGCCAATCGGGATAAGCAGAACTTGTGCCTTTTAATTTTTGTAAGACAGATAAATATTGCGGTTGAAAATACGCAGCTAAAGAAAGCATGTTTGCACCATATTTAGGGTGAAAGTTTGCTCCGGTTTTATAATCCGGCTCGTTGTTATTTGCCCTGGCCTTATCAAAAGCAACCTTACTGTTCACAAATTCGGCATGTATTTTTTCTTCGGTTAAATAAGGCAATGTCCATTCAACCGATTTTTTAACGGAAGTTTGCTTCTCTGAGACATAGCTATAATAATCCACGCCTGTTGCCCTTTTTGGCACGATAATTAATTTTAGCAAGGCTTCCAAATCGTAAATATGGTAATGCAAAGCGTCTCGCAGTTCAAAATCAATACTCGAACCATCGGGCTTTAAGTTTTTATTCAACTGGTCTTTAAAACCGTTGACTGCATAATTTTTAAAAGTTTCGTTATTAAGCGTATAAGCAATTTCACCAACAATTTTTAGCCGATGCGAATTCCAGTTGTTGTAGGAAGTTTCGTGTCCGGGCTTCATTTTCTTGCTGTTGATTTCAGCATTGGCAACCTGTTTCAGCCAGTTGCTGATTTTTTCTTTATCTTGTGAGTTGATTTTTTCTTTAATCAGATCGAACGCTTCAATTCCCGCATCCAGGTTCGTATCATCAATCGGATCGCCGTTAGAACGATTGGTTTTTGCCCAGGCTGTTAAAAAAGCAACAGTTTGTTTTTCATACTTCTCGTTGCCGTACAAACGGTAAACCAAAGCCAGCGCATACATTTTGCCCATATCCTTTAACGCTGCAATAGTTGCTGTTTTCTGCGGATCGCCTTTTAAACGTCCTTCGGTATGCAAAGTATCTATCGGAGCAGGATTTTCTGTTAACGCCGCATCAGCCACGTTTTGCTGATGTAAAAACTGCTTTTTTATATTTGAATTTTGATCGATAAGCCGCTTTAAACGGCTAATTTCCTGATCGTTCAAACTCACAAACTGTGCTTTTGCCGTCAGCGTAAACAATGTTAAAACAGCAAATAAACGAGCAGTTTTTCTCATCAATTTTTAGGGCATAAAAACAATATCAGTATAAAAGCTGGTCGTAAGGATATCGTTCTGTGTGGATTGCTTTCACCTGATCGTACAACAACTTCCTGAACTCGTCCAAATTATCTTTTTTTAATGCTGAAATGAATATCGACGGACTGTTATTTCTGGCCATCCAGCTTTGTTCAAACTCCTCTAAAGTTGTCACTGCTTCCGGTTCTTCCGGATGGATGTTTGCCGGATGATAAGCATCGATCTTGTTAAAAACGGTAATGATTTTTTTATCAATTGCACCCAAATCTTTCAAAGTTTCGGTAACGGTATGAATTTGATCTTCAAAGTTTGGGTGAGAAATATCGACTACATGAATCAACACATCTGCTTCCCGAACTTCATCCAAAGTAGATTTAAAACATTCGATTAAATGGTGCGGCAGTTTACGGATAAAACCAACGGTATCAGAAAGTAAAAAAGGCAAATTTTCGATTACCACTTTCCGTACTGTCGTATCTAAAGTCGCAAATAACTTATTCTCTGCGAAAACTTCGGATTTGGCAAGCATGTTCATGATGGTGGATTTTCCAACATTGGTATAACCAACCAAAGCCACACGAACCAGTTGAACGCGATTTTTGCGCTGCGTTTCGTTTTGCCGGTCGATGTGTTTCAATTTATCTTTCAGCAAAGAAATTTTGTTGAGGATTAAACGCCTGTCGGTTTCGATCTGACTTTCACCCGGCCCGCGCATCCCGATACCACCTTTTTGCCGTTCCAAGTGCGTCCACAAACGCGTTAACCTCGGCAGCAAATATTGTAATTGTGCCAGTTCTACTTGCGCTTTTGCTTGTGCTGTTTGTGCACGCCCCGCAAAAATATCTAAGATTAAATTGCTACGATCTAATATTTTTACCTGCAATTCCGTTTCGATATTACGCATTTGAGAAGGCGAAAGTTCGTCATCAAAAACCACCATATCGATTTCTTCCGCAGCTACATAAGCTTTTATTTCTTCCAATTTACCGGTGCCAACAAAAGTGGCACGTTCTGGCCGCTGCATTTTTTGGGTGAAGGTTTTTGTGGTTGTGCCACCTGCCGTATCCACCAAAAACTCCAGTTCTTCTAAATATTCGCGTTCTTGTTCTTCGGTTCCGCCCGGCGTAATAATACCTACCAGGACCGCTTTTTCCTGCCTGATGGCAGTATCATAAAATTTTTGTTTCATTATTGGCAATACTCCTTTTATCGGTGTAAAATTGGAAGCGGTTGTTATTTTTCATTAAAGAAATGAAACTATTTTTGGTTCTCTGTAATTCTATCTGTAGCTTGTTTTAAAAGACTGTTAAGTAATACAGTAGGATTAATAATAGGAATATAAAGATGGCTATGAATTGTACCTGCCAGATTTTTTGCTAAAATGGCTCTGGTATGTGTAAAAGCTAATCCAAATAAAGTTTCTAAACCTTGATGAGGTAATTGTAATGCTTCTTTGTCTTCTGTAAAATATTGATTTAAATTCTCAACAAAAAATTTAGACAAAACAGTTGAGTATATAATTCTTACTTGATTTTTACTATTAACAAACTCTACTTCTATAATAAACTGAATCCAATTTTCAATCTCATCGAAAGACAAATTCATATCATATCCAATTGCTATATTTTCATTATCAGGCTCTTCAAAAATATTTACCTGAAAGCCTAAATCTTGAATATTTAATATGCCGGTTTTTAAACCCTGTTTTTCTTGTGATATATTATGCTGCTGATTCATCCATTTCTAAATTAAACTCAAACGGTAGTTTTGTAAGATGTCTTTTAGGATCTTCTTTTGTAATAGCATTTGAGGAGTAATTCTTAAATCTATTAGAAATAACTATACCGTCAACTAACTTAGATTTTAAACTTTCTTGCTTTGTGTTGTCCTTTTCAAGAACTTCTTTAAAATCATAATATTTTACTTGTGGTACTTTCCCTATTGAAATGAAAAAGTCTACTAGTTTTTTTAAAGTGAAGTTGGCATTGCCATTCATGATTTGAGAAATATAACCTTTAGACACATTTAACCTTTTGGCTAATTCTGTCTGAGTAATCTTTTCTTCATCCAAATACTGTTTTACCTTAGCAAATAAATCATTTTGTGCTGCTTCAAACCAATAATCGGGATTTTTTAATAACTCTTCTCTTGTTATCATGATTTCTAAATATTAGCTAAAGAATTAATGAAATCTTTTTTAATTGAACGAAATGTTAATATATCTTTCTTTTGTTTTTTTGATTTATAAGCACAAAGCAGGATAACAAATCCTTTGTCAATTCTTATCATATAAATCCTTATCTCTTCTTTTTTAATTTCATATTCGGGTATTGTAACAGGATCTGGATTTTCGATACTTCTGAATTTCGTGTTTGGAAGCAAATGCCCATCAGAAACATAATTCATAATTTGGAAACAAGCATTAAAGCGGCTTACAAAATTCCCATTCTTAACATAATCATTATAAAACTCATCAAACTGACAACCCCCATCTATACAAAGTTTAAAAAAAGGTATTTTTCCGTTTACTTGTTCTACCTCTAAAAGTTCAAATTTAATCATTTGTTTAGATATAGCTAAACCGTATGTTTGGTTTTGAGTAAAATTAAAGTAATCGGTTATATCTTTCCTACAAATTCCTTCATCGCTGCTCCCGGGTCAGCTTCCTTCATGAAAGTCTCGCCAATCAAAAAACCGTTAAAGCCAACTTCTTTTAGCTGACGAATAGTTTCCGGATTGGAAATCGCACTTTCCGAAATCTTTAAAAATTCGTCTGGTATTGATTTTATCAGGGTAAAAGAAGTATCTACAGAAACGGTAAAATCGGTCAGGTTGCGGTTGTTTACGCCGATGGCATCTATGTTTTGGCCTAAGCTGCGTTCTAATTCGTCCAAGTTATGCACTTCCAGCAACACGTTCAAACCTAAACTTTTTGCCAAAGCAGCCATTTTTTTAATTTCCTGCGGAGATAAAATCGCGGCAATCAGCAAAATTATATCTGCACCCAGAGCTTTTGCTTCGATGATCTGGTATTCATCGATCATAAAATCTTTCCGTAAAACCGGGATTTGATTAGCTTTTCGGACTTGCAGCAAATCCATTTTTTTACCCATAAAAAAAGTAGGATCGGTTAAAACCGACAACGCCGATGCACCCGCTTCTGCATAAGCCTGGGTTACTTTTTTAACTTTTGCTTCGTGGTTGATAATCCCTTTGGATGGCGATTTTCGTTTAAACTCAGCAATAATCCCGCTGCGCGCAGGATCGAGCAAAAACTCGCGGAAAGAAAGCGGCGTACGGTTAAAATACTCAGATTCGCCTAATTTGGTGTATGAGTTTTTGTTTTTTGCCGCCTGGACTTCTATCTTTTTTCGGGCAACAATCTGATCTAAAATATTAGCCATTGATCTCTTTTAAGCAGCAAAAGCTGTTTATAATTTTATAAAATGATTTGTTAGCAAAGCCGGATCAGCTTTTGTTTCTGCGCCGAAAAGCCAGTTATGCATCATCTCTTTTCCAAATTCTGTCAATACCGATTCGGGATGAAACTGCACGCCGCGCACATCATAAGTTTTGTGTCGCAATGCCATAATCGAGTTGTCTTTTTCGTCGATTGCTGTGATAACAATTTCATCCGGCAACCCTTTTTCTGCAACAACCCAGGAATGATAACGGCCAACATTAAACGTTCCGGGCAATCCGGCAAAAAGTTTTTCTTCCGGGTCGGTTACCTTTATCGGCGTTGCTAAACCATGCATCGGTCGACTTAAATTATACAATTCTCCGCCAAAAACTTCGGTAATGGCTTGTTGGCCTAAGCAAACTCCAAAAATGCTTTTTTTATCAGCATATTTTTCAATCACTTTTAACAATAAACCTGCTTCGGATGGAATCCCTGGTCCCGGCGATAAAATAATCTGATCAAAAGCTTCCACTTCTTCCAGTTGAAACTGGTCGTTGCGCCAAACTTCGCATTCTAAACCCAACTCGTTCACCAAATGGACGAGATTGTAAGTAAAAGAATCGTAATTATCGATAATTAAGAGTTTTGTATTGCTCATGATGCTTCTTTTATCGTGTTAAATCTCTTGTGCCGTTTCCAACGCTTTGCGTAACGCGGCAACTTTATTATTGACTTCGTTCAATTCACTTATCGGTACAGAATCTGCCACAATCCCGGCGCCGGCCTGATAATGCAACACATTGGCTTTACTTAAAAACGAGCGGATAATGATGGCGTGGTTAAAATCCCCATTAAAACCTAAAAAGCCAATGGCTCCGCTGTAAAAACTTCTTTTGCCTTTTTCGTAAGCATCGATCAGTTCCATCGCGCGATATTTTGGTGCGCCGCTTAAAGTGCCCGCTGGATAAGTATCTGCAACCACTTTAAAAGCCGGAACGCCAGGTTTAATTTTACCGGTAACCCGCGAAACCAAATGGATTAAATGCGAATAATATTGCACTTCTTTAAAAGCTTTTACTTCTACATTGGTGCAATGGCGGCTTAAATCGTTGCGCGCCAAATCGACCAGCATTACATGTTCTGCGGATTCTTTCGGATCGTTTTCCAGCGCATGTGCCAATTGTGCGTCTTTTTCGTCGTCACCTGTTCGTTTAAATGTTCCCGCAATTGGGTAAATGGTCGCAATCCTGTTTTTGATGGTGATTTGTGCTTCGGGCGAAGAACCGAAAATTTTGAAGCTGCCGTAATCAAAATAAAACAAATACGGCGACGGATTAATAGAACGCAGTGCACGGTAAACATTAAATTCATCTCCCTGGAAAGACTGGCTGAACGCGCGCGAAGGCACAATCTGGAAAACATCGCCGCGCAAAATGTGCTTTTGCATTTTTTCTACAATCTCGATAAACTCCTCGTCCTTTAAATTTGAGCTTTCTTGCCCTTGCAGGTTAAAATGATATTCGGGGAAGTTTTTGTTTTGGATGAGATATTGGATGCGTTGCAAGTCCGAAGGCTGCTGATCGTTTTCCGGTTGGTTTTCTACAATATACAATTCGTTCTTGAAGTGATCAACTGCAATAATATACCGGTAAACGAAGTATTGCATTTCTGGGATCTTGCGAAGGCTTTCTTCTTTTTTTAGTCTGATGGTTTCAAAGTGCTCCACAATTTCGTGCGAGAAATAACCGAACAAACCATTCGAAACTACTTTTGAAGGTGCATCAGCAGTTTCAAACATGCTGAGAAAAGTTTCAATATGTGTAACCAGGTCGAAAGTTCCAACCTCAAATTCCTGTTGGCTGCCATCAGGATATTGGTTTAGCATTAATCCATCCTGCAAAACCATACCTGCAATTGGTTCACAGCAAATGTAGCTCATGCTATTTTCGCGGCTGTGGTAATCAGAACTCTCCAGCAACAAACTGTTGGGGAACACATCGCGCAACTTTAAATAAATACTAACTGGTGTAGTTGTATCGGCTAAAAGCTTTTTATAGGTAGAGGTTAATTTATGTTTCATATTGACATTAAAAAAACCCGGCTCGTGTTTACGGCCGGGTTCGTATCAGGTTTATAATTGATCAGGTGGGAAAAATCAAAAACACCAGCCGGTTATCCTTTTAGGAAGGCTTTGCCAGTTGTTATTATGGTTTTGATTGATCATTTAGTTAGCAAAATTAGAAAGAAAAATGAAAGTGCAAATTGTTTTAGAAAAAAAAATTCATTTCGACATACTTAAAACGCCGCGCTGGCTTAAAACAAGTGTAACAATCACAATTAACGCAGCTAAAAGATAGAAGATGAAGATGTTAAAATGCTTATTCGCTTCAGGTAATGCTTTTTTAGAACGGGAATAACCAATCGTTATCAATACAACTGCTATGATCATCATGGTAATATGTTCTACCGTCCAATAACGGCTTTCTCTGTTTTTCATGGCTGCGCCGGAGAACTGAACCAGCGGACTAACAAAATATAAAACCAAACCAACAAGCAGTTGAGTGTGTGCAGAAATCAACGCAAACAAGTTTAATTTGCGGTTACCTTCTGTATAAGTTTTTTTGCCCAGCCAGCCTAAAAGCGACTGAACGATAGCCAAAACGACTAAAATCAAAACCACATACCGCAAACCAGAGTGTAAATATTTTAAAAAAGGGTACATAAAAGAAGTATTTATTTTTTTGCGAATATAAGAGGTATTTCAGCATTGCCCTAACCTGCTTTTTTGTAACAATAACATTAATTACAAGCTACAATTGGTTTTCTGCTGATAATATTTGATACATTTAAGCAAAAACTATCAACAAAATGAAAAAACTCTTACTTTTTTGTTTTGTCCTGCTAACTTTTAAATATTCCAGCGCACAGGAAACTTATCCTGTAAACGGTGCATGGGATATAAGGCCAGGGCAATACGCTTTTACAAACGCAACCATTGTTGCAAGTGCCGATCAAACCATTACCAACGGAACTTTGCTGATTAAAGACCGACAGATTGAAGCCGTTGGAACTGCAATTACCATCCCGAAAGGATACGTGGTAATCGATTTAAAAGGAAAGTTTATTTATCCCGGTCTGGTTGATGCTTTTACAAATTATGGTATGCCCGAAGCACCAAGGACGGCCTTTCCTGCTGCCGGTTTTGGTGGCGCGCGCACTTCCGTTCCCGTATCTACAAAACCTGGTGCTTTTGGATGGAATGAAGCCATCCGGGCGGATGTAAATGCCAAAACACTTTTTCATGTTAACGCTACCCGTGCAGAAGAATATAAAAGAAATGGCTTTGGCGCTGTGCAAACGATGGTGCAAGATGGTATTGTTCGCGGAACTTCGGCCGTAGTAAGTTTAGGCAACGAGCGTGATAATGAAGTAATGCTGAATGATCAGGCTGCTGCCCACTATTCTTTTAGCAAAGGTACTGCCGCAACTAATTATCCAAGTTCTTTGATGGGTGTGATTGCTTTGCTCCGACAAACTTATTATGATGCAGCCTGGTACAAAAATCAGAAAGAAGAATACAATATTTCTTTGGCCGAATTTAATCGTACTCAATCTTTACCGCAGTTTTTTGAAGTAACGGATTTGCAAAGTATTTTTCGCGCTGATAAAATCGCCAAAGAATTTGGCAAACAATACATTATAAAAAGTGACGGTGATGAATACCAAAATATAGCAGCGGTAAAAGCTACCGGCCGCAGTTTTATCATTCCGCTTACTTTTCCGGCTCCTTATGATGTAGAAGACCCTTTAGATGCCCGTAACATAAGTTATGAGCAGTTAAAAGGATGGGAACTTGCGCCAACCAATCCTGGTGCTTTGGAAAAAGCGGGTATCCGTTTTGCCATAACTTCTTCTGGTTTAACTAATGCGCGCGATTTCTGGACAAATATCAGAACAGCCATCACTTTTGGTTTAAGTGAAAAACAAGCGTTAAAAGCACTAACCCAAACGCCAGCCGAAATGATTGGCGTTTCTGATAAGGTAGGAACACTTGCTAAAGGTAAAATGGCTAATTTTATCATCTCTTCCAATAATTTATTTAAAGCTGATAACATCATTTACGAAACCTGGGTAGAAGGAAGCCAGTTTGTAGCAAGCAAAATGGATGTTGCTGATCTTCGTGGAACCTATACTTTTAACAGTAGTATTTTATCAAACACAACTTTAGGCATAAGCGGTACACCAGGTACTTACAGCCTTAACGTAAGCTCTACCGGTGCGGATAGTTCCCGTACACCGGGCACTATTACACGTACCGGCGATTTGGTAAGCATCTATTTTAATTCGCGCGCCCAGCCTGCTGGTATTATTCGCCTTAGTGGTTATATCGCCTCTATGTCTCCGGTAACTTTAAGCGGTACTGGCATTGCTCCGGATGGAACTTCTTTTAAATGGACAGCTACTTACAGCGGTCCTGCCCCCGCTGGCGGTGGTCAGTTTGCGCGTGGTGGTTTTGGTGGCGGAAGCACGCCTGCCGTTACCGGGGCACGGCCAGCCGGAGCAGTTGGCCCTGTTGTTTATCCGTTTGCAGCTTACGGTTTTACGGAAGTGCCTAAAGCCGAAACCGTTTTATTTAAAAATGCTACTGTTTGGACGAATGAGAAAGATGGCATCCTAAAAAACACAGATGTACTGATTGAAAATGGTAAGATAAAAGCAGTAGGTAAAAACCTGGCCGCCGGTACAGCCAAAGTAATTGATGCAACCGGAAAGCATATCTCTGCCGGAATTGTTGATGAGCACTCGCACATTGCCGCTACCGGCGGTATCAATGAAGGTACACAAGCTGTAACTTCTGAAGTACGGATCGGTGATGTGCTGGATGCAACCGATATACAGTTATACCGCCAGTTGGCCGGTGGTGTTACTACTTCACAAATCCTTCATGGTTCGGCTAATCCTATCGGAGGTCAAAATTATATAATCAAACACCGCTGGGGCGTAACGCCAGAGCAAATGAAGTTTGAGAACGCACCTCAATTCATCAAATTTGCTTTGGGTGAAAACGTAAAGCAAAGCAATTCTCCGCAGCAATTTGGTAATCCTAACCAGCGTTTCCCGCAAACGCGTATGGGCGTTGAAGAAGTTTATATAGATGCTTTTACCCGTGCAAAAGAATACAAAGCTGCCCGTGCAGTAAAAAACAGCACTGCCCGTCGCGACTTGGAATTAGAAGCACTGGCAGAAATTTTGGACGATACCCGCCATATTACCTGCCACTCTTATGTGCAATCAGAAATTAATATGCTGATGCATGTGGCAGATTCTATGCATTTCAAAATCAATACTTTTACCCACATTTTAGAAGGTTATAAAGTGGCCGATAAAATGAAAGCGCATGGTATTGCTGCTTCAACTTTCTCCGATTGGTGGGCTTACAAAATGGAAGTGCAGGACGCGATTCCATACAATGCCAACATCATGCATTCTGAAGGTTTAACCGTTGCCATCAATTCTGATGATGCAGAAATGGCCAGGCGGTTAAATCAGGAAGCTGGTAAATCAGTAACGTATGGCAAGATGAGCGAAGAAGAAGCTTTGAAACTGGTAACGCTCAACCCGGCCAAAATGCTTCATATTGATAACCGTGTAGGCAGTATCAAACCAGGAAAAGATGCCGATTTAGTATTATGGTCTGCTGATCCGCTTTCTATTTATGCCGTGGCAGAAAAAACCTATGTTGATGGCGTACCATATTGGGATTACTCCAAAGATGCAGAACGTCAAAAATCGATGAAAGCAGACGAAGGCCGGATCATCCAAAAAATGCTTCAGGCTAAAAATGCCGGTGCTGCTACACAACGAGCAGGTGCACCGCGCCGCCGCCAGTTATACACCTGCGATGATATTGATGCAAGTGCTTATGTAGTAGCTGATCAATACAACGGTTTGCTGCAAACCAAAATAGATGTTGATCAGAAATCCGTTCAGAATAATCAAAATAAAAAGTAATCCTTAAATGCTTCTTTTATCATGAAAAAAATATTATTAAGTTTTGGAGGATTGCTTTTGGGTACAATCCTCGCTTTCGGTCAGGCTAATATTTCTCCTGCCAAAGCACAATCTGGCCCGGTTGTTATCACAGGTGCTACTATTCACGTTGGCAATGGCCAGGTAATCAATAATGGTTACATTGCTTTCGATAAAGGTAAAATTACAGCAATTGGCGAAGGTGCCGCGCCTAATATAGCTGGTGCTACGCTGGTGAATGCTGCCGGTAAACAGGTTTATCCCGGTTTTATTTGCCCGATAACAACTTTAGGCCTGGTTGAGATTGAAGAAGGTGCGCGCGGAACGGTTGATGATACAGAAACCGGCGATCTAAACCCGCATGTGCGTTCGCTAATCGCTTTCAATACAGATTCAAAAGTTATCCCAACGGTTCGTACCAACGGTATTTTACTGGTACAACCTACGCCGGAAGGTGGTACCGTTTCTGGTCAATCATCTATAATGATGCTGGATGGCTGGAATTGGGAAGATGCAGCTTATAAAAAAGATATTGGCATTCACCTAACCTGGCCGGTATCCCGCGCAGCCGGCAGAGGCCGGAGAGGTGCTTTTGCCTTAGCTGCTGCAATTCCAGGCCAAACACCAGAAACACCGGCAGAACGTGCACAAAAAGCAATAGATGACATTAATAGTTTGTTTGCCCAGGCACAAGGTTATGCTGCCGAAACTCATCATGCCGTAACCAACATTCGGCTTGAAGCGATGCGTGGTTTATTTAACGGAACGAAAAAGTTATTCATCAATGCCGATGGTGCGAAAGAGATTACGCAGGCCGTGAATTTCTCCAAAAAATATAATCTTTCTACTGTTATTGTTGGTGGAAAAGAGTCGTATTTGGTAACGGATGTTTTAAAGCAAAACAACGTTCCTGTCATCCTAAAAGAAACCCAAACGCTGCCAGATAAGGACGAAGACGATGTTTACCTGCCTTATAAATTGCCGCATTTGCTGCAAGATGCAGGCGTACTTTACGGTTTAACCGGGATTGGTTTCTGGCGTCAACGTAACCTGCCTTTCGAAGCAGGCGAAGCAGTTGGTTATGGTTTAACCAAAGAACAGGCGTTATCTATGATTACCTTAAACAACGCCAAAATCTTAGGCATCGACAAAACTACAGGAACATTAGAAGTAGGCAAAGATGCAAACCTGTTTGTTTCTGCTGGCGATGCTTTGGATATGTTAACTTTAGATGTAACCGCCGAATACATTCAAGGCCGTACCATCAACTTAGACAATTTGCACAAACAGCTTTACAAAAAGTTTTCTGATAAGTATGGTTTAGAAACCAAGTTGTAGAAAGCCTAAGCCTCACCCTAAATCCCTCTCCAAAAAGAGAGGGACTTTTTTATGCGATAAAAGAAGTATCCACTAAATGAAATCCAACCCGGAGAACTGCTTGGTTAAAATCTGGCTGTTGTTCACATTCAGCCATTTATCTAAAATAGAAGCGTAAACATCGCGAAAATCTACCTGATATTGCAAATCTCCCTGGCTCAAATTCGTCAAATTTGGAGCGGGATTGTAGATGCCAGCTTTTTTAAGTTTTCCGCCATAAATCAACACGTTGTTTGCTGTTCCGTGATCGGTTCCGTTGCTGGCGTTTTGTTCTACGCGTCGGCCAAATTCAGAGAAGGTCATCACCAAAGTATCGTCCAGCTTGTCGGTTTGCTTTAAATCTTTGATGAAAGCAGCAACAGCATCCGCATAAATTTTTAATTGCCGCCCTTGCTGCGCCTGCTGGCCGGTGTGCGTATCAAAACCACTTAAAGAAACATAATAAACGCGGGTTTGCAACCCGGAATTAATAAACTTGGAAATGGTTTTAAGCTGATTTCCTAATCCGGTTGCCGGATATTCGCCTTTAACCTGATAAGTTTTTGCCGTTTTTTGGATATAATCTGCCGAAGAATATGTTTCGATCATCGTTTTATAAAGATAACCCAGATTATCTTCGTTCAAATGCTCGGGATGATCTTGCACTAAATCCTTAAAAAATGGCTCGCGCGTGGTTTGGAACAGTTTGTTAGGATCTTGCACCGCAATTCCCTTTTTAGTCACGCCTTTCATCGCTAACGACAACGTATCGTCCACTTCAATTGCCGTATACGGACTTTTGCAGGTTTGGCAGTTCGAATCTAAATAACGGCCAATCCAGCCGGTCGATAAAAACTGGTTGGCATCGCTGCCGGTTTGCCAAATATCCATGGAACGAAAGTGCGAACGGTCCGGGTTTGGATAACCAACCGAATTAATGATCGACATCCAGCCCTGATCGTAAATCTCTTTTAAAGCCGAAAGGTTTGGGTTGAAGCCCTGGCAATCATCCAATTTGATCAAATCCGTTGAATTAACAGCAATCGTTTTCCGCTTCTGATAGTAAGCATCTTGTCCGTAAGGAATAATTGTATTCAAACCATCGTTTCCACCGGAAAGCTGAATGATCACTAAGTTTTTAAAACCAGTTATATCATTCATGGCTAAAGCCTCCAACGGTTTTAAAAAAGCGGGGATCAGGTAAGCACCCGAAACCAAAGCTGTATTTCTTAAAAAATCTCTTCTTTTCATGATTTTTTTTGTTTCTCCTCTCCTGAAGGAGAGGTCGGGTGAGGCTAACAAAGTTGATATTCTGGTGTAGAAACCAATTGGATAACCAACGTTTTAACGTCTGTAATTTGCGATGCTTCTTTTATCGCTATATTATTGATATTGGGTTCCAACATAAAACGGGTAATTTCGTCGTTGCTTGTGTTTTTGGGGATATCGGCAAAAAACTTGTCCCAATCTGGCTGCGCCTGTACTCTTTTGATCACGTTCAATTGCTGTTTCCTGGTGGCTGCCAGATAAGCTTCGTCTTCCGGGTTTGCTTTTCCTTCAAACTCAATTAACCCGGCGTTTAAAATGGTAGAAGGTATTTTCATGCGGTACATCAGCGATGAACTGTCGATCCAATTTTTGCCGCCAGCCCAGCCAGCAACATTTGGCGGACGAAAAAGCAATTGGCCCAAAGTGCGCTGAAACTGCATCAACACGTCGGGGTTTTGATAGCTGATGTAAAATTGCCGGTTTAAACCAACTAATAATTCTACTGGCGACTTGATCAAATTGCCAATATTTTTATCTTCATAAAACCAGGGGGCTGTAAAAACATGTTCTAAAAGCGGTTTAATTTCGTAGCCGGAAGCATAAAAGATATCGGCCATTTCTTTTACGTGGCTTTCGTCCGGGTTATCGTTTACCAAATAGCGGTACATTTTTCGGCTGATAAAAACAGCACATTCTTTTTTGGCCAAAATTTGATTGATGATATCTTCTCCGCAAAAGTTAGCTGTCGTTCCAAAAAAAGTTTTAACGCCAACATCGTGCACGTTTGGCCGGAAAGCAAATTCTCCGTTTTTATCATAAGTCCAGCCGGTAAAAGCGCGGGCAGATTGCTTGATGTCATCTTCCGTATAATTTCCCCGGCCTAAAGTAAAAAGCTCCATCAATTCTCGGGCAAAGTTTTCGTTTGGATGGCCTTTCTGGTTTTGCTGGTTATTTAAAAACTGCAACATTGCCGGCGTTTTCGAAACTTCCAAAACCATCGTTTTAAAATTTCCGAGCGCGTTGCTGCGTTGCACGTTGTTCAATTGCTGCCCGTAAAAAGAATTGCCGATGTTGCAAGCAAAATGGTTGTGCCAAAACAAGGTAAGTTTTTCGCGAAGCTGGGCGTTTGTGCTGCCCATTTTTTGAAACCAGGCTATATTTAAAACTTTTTCCTGCTGGTTACGGTCTTGCTGGATTTGCTTTTTCTCGTCTTCCGTTTGGTTTGGATGATTGCGGAGATCGATGTTCTCAGTCAAAACTAAAATAGGTTCATCTGTTTCCGAAGCTTGAAAAAGCTTTTTTACAGCCTTTTTTACCGACCAATGTTCGTGGTCGTGCAGATCTTCAAAACGGATCCCAAAACCTGCACGGGCGTACAAATGTTTAATTTGCCTGAAATTATTCATCGGCTTTATTTTTAATGTAGAGATATGACCTATCAAATTTCAGAAAGTTTAGCCAGATAATAAACTGAAATTTAGGGCATTAAAAGAAGTATGGCCACCACTGTGATTTAGAAGTAAAACAATTATTACCAAAAGCAGTAAAACGTGGTAGGATAGTAGTGGATAAACTTTAAATATTTTATGATCTTTCAGCTTGATGAACGCCTGATTTTCCCCGAACCAAAGCTTGCAGAGGAAGACGGGTTACTGGCAGTTGGCGGCGATTTATCTGTAGAGCGGCTATCCCTCGCTTATGCAAAAGGGATTTTCCCCTGGTACAGCAACAAGGAGCCTATTTTGTGGTATTCGCCGCACCAGCGCTTTGTGCTATTTCCGAAGGAGTTAAAAATATCAAAGAGTATGCGGCGGGTAATTACGTCGGGGCAATTTACGGTTACTTTTAATCAGGATTTTCCGGCAGTTATCCGTGCTTGTGCCAATGTTTTCCGTGCTGACCAACACGGAACATGGATTACAAAAGAAATGGAAAAAGCTTACTTCAATCTGCATAAGCAAGGTAAGGCACAATCTGTAGAAGTTTGGCAAAACCAAGAATTAGTTGGAGGCTTATATGGTGTAACCGTAAACCAAATTTTTTGTGGTGAAAGCATGTTTAGCAAGGTAAGCAACGCTTCTAAAATGGCGTTAATAGCTTTATGCCAGCAAAAACAGTATGAGCTGATTGATTGCCAAATGCACACAGAACACTTAGAATCTTTAGGTGCGAAAATGATTGGCCGGGAAGAATTTCAACAATATCTTGCATAAAAAAAGCTTCCTGATTTTGCAGAAAGCTCTTTTTACAAACTTTTTTTAAAGCTGGCTCGTTATTTCTTTTGATAAAGGCGTAACTGCAGAACGATAACGATGGATCAATTTTCCGTTTTCATCAATCAAAAACTTCTCAAAGTTCCATTTAATTTCGCCTGTAAAATCCGGGTTTTCTGCTGATGTTAGATATTTGAACAACGGTGAAATGTCATCTCCTTTAACACTTACTTTTTCGCTTAATGGAAAAGTTACACCATAATTTTTCTTGCAAAATTCTTTGATCGTTAAATTTTCACCCGGTTCTTGTGAAGCAAAATTGTTGGCCGGAAAACCGATCACAACAACTTTGTCTTTATATTGCTCGGCCAGTTTTTGCAGTTCGGCATACTGCGGTGTAAAACCACATTTAGACGCCGTATTAACAATTAATAGTTTTTTGCCTTTGTAAGCAGCAAGGTTAAAGTTTTTTCCGTCGATTGATTTCAGCTTAAAATCATAAACAGAGCCTGGGGCAGTAAAAAGCAAAGCGAGGATAACAACAAGTGATTTGATCATGGTTTTTTAAAGCTAATATTGATGTAAATGTATCTATTTCGATTTACCAGTAACTAAACTGTTTAGATAAAAGTTTTCTTTATCTGTCATCAATTTTTTTTCCTTCGGGGATTTATCCTTGTAACCTAATAAATGCAACGTCCCGTGAATCATTACACGGTGAAGTTCCTGCCAAGTTGGGATATTATAAGTTAACGCGTTTTCTGCAACTCTTTCTACCGAAATAAAAATATCGCCCACAATTTTTTTTTCTTCTTCGGAATTATCAAAAGTGATGATATCCGTGTAAGTATCGTGCTGCAGATAATCCTGATTAATTTTCAGCAAATACGCATCCGAACAAAAAATGAAGTTTACTTCTTTTAAGGTATAATTTTCTGCGAGGATTGTTTGCGCTACCCAGGTTCGAAGTGTTTTTTTGTTCTTTAGTTTGAAATCAATTTCTTCCTCAAAAAAATTAATTTTTGCAGGCATACTTAGATTTTGAAGTGCAGTTCAACCTCGTTTCCGCGCGAATTAAAAATAAACTGGTCTGCTAAATGTTTAATAATAAAAACACCACGGCCAGTCAATTTTTCTAAATTTTCCGGCGCTGTAGGGTCAGGAATGTTGTTATAATCGAATCCCGGTCCTTCGTCTGCAATTGTCCAAATTATTTTTTTATTGTTATCGGTAACTTCTGCATTTATATAGACAGTTTTACTTTCGTCAGACTGGTTTCCGTGTAAAATAGCATTGATCAATGATTCGTTTAAGCACGTCATCATATTAGCAAAAGTATCTTCACTAACATGATAGCGTTCAGATATTTCTTCAACCAGGTTTTCCAACCGGGCAATGCTTTCCATTGTTGATGGAAGCTGAA
The DNA here is from genome assembly GCA_964657505.1 of uncultured Mucilaginibacter sp. Classification (GTDB taxonomy): domain Bacteria; phylum Bacteroidota; class Bacteroidia; order Sphingobacteriales; family Sphingobacteriaceae; genus Mucilaginibacter_A. The sequence goes on along the minus strand of CAZZVO010000003.1, from coordinate 19,335 downwards.
GCGTATATAATTCGCCGTCTGATACTTTTACTGGTTGCGCCATTATTATTTGCGGTTAATTTCGTTAAAGTAAGTCTTTATTTTCGATTTATAAAACAAATTTACATCCGGCGGTATGGTTATAAGCTGTTCTGTTTGCTTATTTTTTATTTGCTGATAACTCTGTAACGCCTTCTCATAGCCTGGTGCATTATTTTTACCAGCCTGGCTTTCCCGCTTTTGGTCCTGCTCCCGTTCTTGTTCTGCTTTTTCAGCTTCTAATAACCGTGTGTGTATTTTTTGTTGCCTGTTTAACGTTTCTGCTTGTATTTTCTTATTTACGAGATCGCTTTCAGTTTGTTCCATTTGTTTAGCGATATCGCCCAAATTCCCTAACCCCTTTTTGCCATCTTTGTTTTCTTGCTGGTCAATATTTTGCAGGGCGCGTCGGATCATTTCCTGCTGCCTGGCCATTTTGGCCATCTGCTCGCTCATCCCATTTTTTTGTTGCGAAGACTGGCTCTGGCCTTGATTTTGGTTGCCTTGCTGCTGCATCTGCTGCCGTGCTTTCTGCATATTTTTATTGAGTTCCTGCTGCATCTGGCTCAATTGCTGCATAGATGGCTGCTTTTTTTTGCCGCTGCCTGATTTACCGTTTTTCATCATATCCTGCAAATGATCCAGCACATCGTTTAACATCAACGCTAAATTGTTCATGGAAGTCATGGCAAATTGCTGGCTTCGGTTGGCTTCTGCCGTCCGCCGTTCTCCCAGGTTTGCTATCGCCTGATCGATGCTTGTATTAATTGCTGTTATTTCTTTATTAACCGTAGCTTCAATTTGCGGAACGCGTTTACTTAACGCAAACAAACTGTCTTCAACGGTTTTTAAATTATCTTTAATGTTTTGTTGTTGCTGCGTTTGGTTTACATAATCAGGATCGGTGGCATTTAACTGCTTAAAAGTTTGCATCACTTTTTCCTGGTTAAAAGAACTGGTAACGAGGTTTTTTAAAATCGACCGTAATTCCTGTGCGTTAACTTGTGCCTCTTTTTCTTCGCCTTCCTGCTGCATCTGCTTCATTTTGCTGCTCATTTTTTGCATGGCAGATGCAGCTTGCTTTTGTGCCTGTGCTGCTTTTGGCTTGTTATTTTTGTCGAGGCTTTCTTCGCCTTTGTCCATTTGCTGTTCGGCTTCTTTCTGTTCGGCTTTTGGCGTTTCGAAATTATTCTTGTTGTCTAAAGCTTCGTTTTTTTGCTCCAGGTCTTTCAAAGACTTCCCAACTTCCTGGAAATCTTTTTTAATCGATTCCTGCTCTTGCTTTAGCTGATTTGCTTCTTGCTTCGTTTGTGCACTCTTTTCTGCTAAAGCCTGCTGCTTTTCGGCCAGTTTATCTAACTGGTTGATTTGCTCGTTCAGCTTCTGGTCAAACTCCAATTGTTTATAAAGCTCCAGCATTCGGTCCAATTCTTTTTGCAAAGATTTATTGTCCATCTGCATTTTAGAAACATCTTCGCGCGTTTCATCTTTCTGGTTTTGCTTCAGCATTTGCTCCAGGCTTTTTAGCAATTCCTTCGTTTTCTCGTCCAAAACATTTTTAAAAAGCTCATTAATTTGCTTTTGTTTTTCTAAAATATCCTGGTTTTGCTGCTTGGTTTCCTGGCGGTTGTACAGGTTTTGCTCGTTTTCCTTTTGCATATCCTTCACCAAATCTTCCAGTTCGCGGCGTTTTTGCAATAAATCTTCCACCTGCTTTTTTTCATCAAAAGAAAGCGTTTTTTTATCCAGCAATAATTGGTTCAGCTTTTGCGCATCGCGTTCCACCTGCGCCGAAAGTTTGATGGCTGACTGCATTTTATTTTTAACCGATTGTGTACCGGCATCCAATTGCTTATTCTGTTCGGTTTCCGTTGGGATACGTAAAGTTTGTTCTGGCGTCCGGCTGTGTTTTGCGCCGTTTACGCCGTCGTTATCGGCCACATCAAAATAATAACTCAGTTCGTCGCCCGGATTTAACGATGCTTCTTTTATCGACCAAAAATAGAAGAACGTTGAAGATGTTTGATGAAGATCAGCTTTAACCGGCAAGCTGTAAGTTTTATTTTTCTGCGGAGAAGAAGGATTTCTAACCGAATAATGAAAAGTTAAAGACGAAAATCCATAATCATCCTGAATTTTCCCGTTAAAATAAAATGCTTTGGAACTGATGGAATCTGCTTTTTGTTCCGCTGAAATTACTGGCGGCAAATCAGGGATTACAGAAATCCGGTAAGCAGCAGAATCCGCAGAAGTGACAAAATGGTTAATCGGTTTTATCGAATAAGAACCTGATTTTAAGAGCTTTTCCTGATGTTTAAAAATTTCGTTATCAGCAGAAATCAAAGTTTTTTTCTGGTTCAGCAAAAATAAAACCTGGCTTGCATTTTCGGTATGCAGTTCCCATTGCACGGTTGTTCCTTCCGGCAAAGTCAGGTCGCCTGCATTGTTTATCGTTTCTGCGGATTTGTGCAGATAAGACGGATAAATCAGCCGTGCGTCCAAATGCAACAATGACGGTTTTGGGTTGACTTTAATTTCAAATTCCTCCGAAGAAAAATCATTTCCAACCAAACGAAAACGGATATTTTGCTGGATGTTAGAAAAAGTATGGTAAAAAGAGCTTAGGTTTTCTTTGTCGAGTTTAAAACTGTTTTTGCCGGTTTCTAAATAAACGCTTTCTGGGAATTCGTTTCCGCTGAGTTTTAAGTTCAGTTTAAAATCTTCACCCTGAATAACGGAAAGCTGTCTATTCAAAATATGCCAGCTAAAAGGAGCTTTCGGCGCAAAATATTGATCGTGTTTAATAATGCGTTCCGTGCCATCGTGAATGATCGAAGGTGCCACAAAAGCAACGGTAATAATCAGCACCAGCGGAATCAAAACCCATTTTAAAAACCGTTTATTTTCGTTGATTTTTACTGCTGCGGAAAATGTAACTGGCTTGAGTTCGGCTATTTTTTGGTTGATGCTTGCTTCGATCAGCGATTTACGTTCCGGGTTTTGGTCGGCAATTTTTTTCAATTGAAGCGTGTTCAACAATTTATCCTGCACATTTTGAAAATAGGTACCGATAATTTCTGCAGCTTGATCATGCGAAATCAATCTTCCCAAACGAAAATAAGCCATTAAAGGCGGCGCAACCAGCCAAACAAAAAGCGAAAGGTTTAAAAGGATAAACCCGTAGAAAATAAACGAACGGAAAAACGTGTTGAAGTGGCCGTAATATTCAGAAAAAGTAACAACCAAATAACTGAAAAACAGCGCAGCACCAAGAAAAATTAACCCGCGAAGCAACTTGTTTAAGTAATACTTGCGGATGAACTCATCCATTTTGCCGATCAGTAAATCGTAATTACTAACTTCTATCATATTTACCCAAAAATAAAAATTATAAGTTGTAGGAAAAAGCTTGGAGCCTTTATTTAATGCTTCTTTTATCGCATTAAATTTAGCACGCTGGTTGTTTAAAACTTTAAGAAAAGTAAAACCGTAGTTAAAAAGATAAGGCCTTTCAGTTTTATGTTTACTGAAAACGAAATAGTTATAAATATTTATAACTTAGTTAACCAATTTTTTGTAAAAGAACCAAATATTATTAAACCGAGCTGATGCTATAACATCCGTCTGCACAAAGCTTTTTTAGAACATTAAACAGGCCTATGTTAAAACCTATTCGTTGCAAAACATTGCTCGGGCATGATAACCTCGATTTTTCTATAGAATGTTTGCAAAGCTTTATCCATAATTGTGCTGATGAAATCCATCTGCAAGTTTTCGAAGATGGTACCATCACAAATGCCGACGAGCAGAAACTTTTATCAGCGTTAAAAAATAGCATTGTTGTTAAAAAAGCAGACAGAGACCGCCAACTCGAACCGATTTTAGCCGATTTCCCGGCATGTAAAAGTTACAGAAACAGCACAAATTACGCACAGAAAATATTTGACATGATGTTGTACGACGATCATGATGTGCTTTATATCGACAGTGATATTTATTTCTTAAAAAAATTCTCGCTGCCAACGTTAGACGAAATGCCTGTTTTTATGGCTGATGTTCAAAACGCTTATTCTTTTACGCCGGTTGATATTATGAAGATTAATATCCCGCTTTTTCCCAACGTTAATTCCGGGATATTTTACTTCCCCCAGAACCTGTTTAGCCTGGCTTTTGTTGAGCAATTGCTTACCGATGCGGTAATTAGCAAAGGCGTAAAAAAGAAAATCCCGTGTTTAGAACAAACGATCTGGAGCTTTCTGGCGGCCAGGAGCAGAAGCATGAGCTACTTTAACAACAAGCAGGTGATTATGGCTGATTTTACACTTAAAACTGATCCGGATATGGTTGCCGTCCATCTCATTTATTACTTCCGTACACATATTAAAAAGTTGCGTTTGATGGAACCCGGAAATCATGAATGTTCTCCCATCAGCTTAAATATTCAAACGGCTTATTTAGACAAAATGGATTACACTATTGAGAAGTTGAGCAGAAAAATGAAAAGGGTTTTTAGACGATAAATTTGAAGCGGTTGCTTCTTTTACGGCATAAAAAAATGCCGTTAAAAATTATTCTAACGGCATTATTAAAATTTGTTGGGACAGATTAATGGCGGTGGTGCCTTACAGGATGGTGATGCCTGTGGTGCGGATGATGTGGGAATTTTGCAAGTACGTTTGCTTCAGCAGTGCTAAAAGCAAAAACAGCAATTAATGCTACTACGGTTACTTTTAAAAATTTCATAATGATTAATTTGTTTAAATTGTTACGCTATGTTTAACGGTAAAAGTATCACAAAGTTTAATCAAAGTAAGGTTATTATAAAAAAATTTGCTGTGTAATATTCCTAACAACATTATTACTGTACGGTCTTTATTGGTTTCCTATTAGCCTGACGATAGTTGCGTTTTTAAAGCAGATGTTGTAACCTGGCATTTTGTTCTATATGCGATGCTTTTTTTATCGACCTAAAACCCACAACATTTTTACAACAAATTATCCTTTAAAAACATATCTTGAGTTTTTAAATTCATCAAACTCAATACTTCTTTTATGCCTATAAAACTACATTTGTTTTGCTTGTCTTTCTTTTTAGCGGTAACGCCGGCTGCTTTTGCACAATATAGCTCGGCTAAAATGGTTGCAGGTGTGCCTTATTATTCTGATCCCGCCATTTCGCCGGATGGTGCCGAAATTGCCTTTACTTCCGGTGGCGATATCTGGACCGTTCCTGCTGCTGGCGGCGAGGCACATTTGCTGATTTCTGATCCGGCTTATGATTCCCGTCCGGTTTATTCTCCCGATAGAAAGTATCTCGCCTTCAACTCAACCCGGACCGGAAACGGCGATATTTACATCTTCAACCTCAAAACCAACGAATTAAAACGCTTAACTTTTGATGATGGCAACGAAAGTTTAAGTGCGTGGTCGCCAGACGGAAAGTATGTTTATTTCTCGACCACCAGTCATGATATTTCTGGGATGAATGATATTTACCGCATAAAAGCAACGGGCGGCACACCAATGCCGGTAAGCGAAAACCGCTACCAGAATGAGTTTTTTGCCACGCCTTCACCGGATGGAAAAACAATTGCCTTAACCGCCCGCGGAATTGCTGCGCAGCAATGGTGGCGCAACGGCAGCAGCCATTTAGACCAATCCGAAATTTGGTTAATGAAGGAAGGCAAAACCAATCCATACCAAAAAATAACAGAAGGCGGCGCGAAAGAATTATGGCCGATGTGGAGCGCAGACGGCTCGTCTATTTATTACGTTTCCGACCGGAACGGCACACAAAATTTATGGGTAAAAACAGTATCTGGGACACCGAAAAAGCTAACCAATTTTACCAAAGGCCGCGTGCTTTGGCCAACTATGGCACAGGACGGCAAAACGATTGTTTTTGAGCGCGATTTTAAAATCTGGAAATATGATGTTGCTTCGGCAAAAACTTCGGAAGTAAATATCGTCCGCCGCGGCGCACCTGCCGGACCAGGAACAGAACATCAACGTTATACAACACAATTCCGTGGTTTACAGCTTTCGCCGGATGGTAAAAAAGTAGCTTTTGTTGCCCACGGCGATGTATTTGTAGCTTCGGCAAAAGATGGCGGCGATGCTTTGCGCGTTACACAAACCGGCGCAAACGAATCGCAACTACAATGGTCGCCAGGCAGTAATACGCTGGTTTATGTTTCCGACCGGGATGATGCCGGGCATTTGTACCAGTATAATTTTATCACGGCAAAAGAAGTACGCTTAACCAATGGTGAGGAAGACGATGCCGCGCCGCTGTTTTCTCCCAATGGAAAAATGTTGGCTTTTGTACGAAACGGCAAAGAACTCCGCGTTTTAAACATGGAAACGCATCAGGAAAAAGTGGTGGCAAAAGGTTATCTCGGTCGGCCGCCGTTTACTTCAACTGGCGGCGTTTCCTGGTCGCCGGACGGAAACTGGCTGGCTTACGGTGCTTACGGACTTAAATCTTTTTATAATGTTAACGTGGTTCCGGTTGCCGGCGGCGAAGCAAAAGCGGTTAGTTTTTTGGCGAATACTTTTGGCGGAGATGTAAACTGGAGTGCCGATGGCAAATACATTTTGTTCAACACCAATCAGCGGACCGAAAATGCAAATGTGGCGCGGATTGATCTGGTGCCGCAACGGCCGCGGTTTCGTGAAGACCAGTTTCAGCAGATGTTTGTGGAGCAGAATACTTCGCCAGCAAGTCCTGTAAATCTCGTCACATCTAAACCTTCCCCCGAAAAAAAACTGAACGCGTTAGACACACTCAAAAAAACAGGGGTAAAAACAGTACGGGCAGCTTCGGAAGTAAAAATTGTGACGGAAGGCATCCGCCAGCGGCTAAATATGCTGCCGCTTGAAGTGAATGTGAACAGTTTAGAGATCAGCAAAGATGGCAACACGCTGCTTGTTACGGCTTCTGCAGCCGGGCAATCTAACATTTATACTTATTCTTTAAATGAACTGGCTACCGAACCGGCTGTTTTAAAGCAACTTACGGCTACACGGGCACCAAAAGCTGATGCACAGTTTTCTCCCGATGGAAAAGAAGTTTTTTATTTGGAGCAAGGCCGCATCCAGTCTGTTTCTATTGATACAAAATTGGTAAAACCACTTGCTGTTACTGCCGAGATGGACGTTGATTTTAACAAAGAAAAAATAGAAGTTTTTGAACAAGCCTGGGAAGCACAAAATAAAGGTTATTACGATGAGCATTTCCACGGCGCAAACTGGAATACCGTGCGCCGCGAATACGAGCCGTTAGTTGCCGGAACAAGTACGCCGGAAGAGTTAAGGAGGATTTTAAGTTTAATGGTTGGCGAATTAAACTCTTCACATTCTGGTGTTTCCGGTTCTTCTCCTTTGCAAACGGCAACCGGAAGATTAGGCTTGTATTTTGACCGCGACGCTTTCGAAAACAACGGAAAATTTAAAATTACAGAAGTTATCCCTTTAAGTGCCGCAGACCTGGCCGGGAATATCCATGTTGGCGATTATTTAACCGCGTTGGATGATCAGCCTTTAAATTCGAACTCCAACCTGGACCAGTTATTAGAGAACAAGATTGGCCGCCGCGTGGCTTTGACTATTGGTTCGGCTTCCGGCACAAATCCGCATAAAATAACGGTACGCCCGGTTAACCAGGCCACAGAAAAAGGTTTGCTTTACCGCGCTTGGGTGCAGCAGCAGCGCGATTATGTCAGCAAAATCAGTAACGGCCGTTTGGGTTATGTGCATTTGTTTGATATGTCGGAACAATCTTTAAACCAGTTGTATCTGGATTTGGATGCCGAAAACCAATCTAAAGAAGGTGTTGTGGTAGATGTGCGCAACAACAACGGCGGTTTTGTAAATGCTTATGCTTTGGATGTGCTGAGCCGGAAACCGTATTTAACGATGACGGGAAGAGGAATGCCTTCCGGCCCGGCACGTACGCAATTAGGACAACGTACGCTGGAACTTCCAACTATTTTGGTAACCAACCAACATTCGCTTTCTGATGCAGAAGATTTTACCGAAGGTTACCGCGCCATGCACTTAGGAAAAGTGGTAGGCGAACCAACCGGCGGCTGGATTATTTTTACCAGCGCTGTTACGTTGATAGATGGTTCTTCCGTTCGCTTGCCTTTTAGTAAGATTGAAGACCACGAAGGTAAAGACATGGAACTGCACCCGCGCGCTGTTGATATACAAGTTTCCAGAGCTTTGGGCGAAGGAAATGCAAAAGATTCACAATTGGATGTTGCTGTGAAGGAGTTGTTGCTGGAGGTTGGGGTTAAGAAATCGAGGTAGGATCTTATTGAGGTTGAAATTCTGGAATGCTTCTTTTATCGCACTAAATTTGGTGTGGTAAAAGAAGCATTCATCATTCTTTCTTAATCCGATGCTGCGAAGGCAAAACTTTCACATCTTGTTCAATTTCTTTTTGTTCGATGTGGACAGCGTATTCTGCAGGTTCAATTTTGTGGCCGTAATTTTCGGCATAAACCTGGGTAAACTCGGCACCAAAATACAAGATAGCCGAAGTGTAATATATCCAAACCAAAATCACAATAATGGAACCGGCGGCGCCATAAGTAGAACCGGTGCCGGTGGTTTGAATGTAAATACCGATTAAATATTTGCCCAGCATAAATAAAAGTGAGGTAAAAAAAGCACCGGTCCGCACGTCGCGCCAGGCAATTTTTACATCTGGCAAAAACTTAAAAATAATTCCGAAAAGCACGGAAATCACCAGGAAAGTTATGCCGATGTTGATCAAATTAAAAATCTGAACCGTAACTTCCGGGAAATATTGCGTGATCCGGTTGCTCAACGCTAACACAATTGCGTTAATTAGTAAAGAAACCAGCAGTAAAAAGCCTAAACTGATGATCATCGAAAAAGAGATCAAACGATTCGTAAGCATTTTTAACCAGCCTTTTTTAGGTTTCGCTTTTACCCGCCAAATCATATTGAGCGAATCCTGAATCTCCATAAAAATACTGGTTGCACCAATAACTAAAGTAATTACACTGGTAACAATGGCAATAGTGGTTTTGCCGGACAAGGAAATACTTTTAATCATTTCCTGGATTTGTAAAGCGGCGCTGCTGCCCACGTAGGATTTTATTTGTGGGTAAATATTATTTTGGATGGCATCTTTCCCCAAAAAAGTACTGATTAAAGAGATCACTAACATCAGCAAAGGAGCTAATGCAAAAACGGTGTAATAAGCTAAAGCGGCACTGAGTTTTAAACCGCGATCGTCCAGAAAACCATTTAAAGTGGCCATTAAAACTTTTCCAGTCCTTTGAAAATATTTTTTGGCGAAGTAGTTTTTCATGTCAAAAATTTAACCGGTAAAAACAGTATGCTTAAAAGTTTAGGTTGTTTTTAGCGATTAGAAACGATCAGCAGATCAAGGTCTTTGCTGGGAATATTGAAGCGCTCAGAAAAATGCTGGCTGGTTAAATGTCCTTGGTAAATATAAACTGCATTGCGCACACCGGCTTTTTCCCAGATCACGTTTTTTAAACCTCCATGTTCGCCAATATCAAGCAAAATAGGCGCAAAAATGTTTGTTAAAGCATAAGTCGCAGTTCTCGCTACGCGGGAAGCAATATTGGGTACGCAATAATGAATGACATCATATTTTCGAAAAACCGGATTGGTATGGTTGGTTACTTCCGAAGTTTCAAAACAGCCACCCTGATCGATGCTTACATCTATAATAACTGAGTTGGGTTTCATGTTACTTACGGTTTCTTCGGTAACTAAACATGGGCTGCGGCCAGCTTTTGCGCGCATTGCACCAATGGCTACATCACAGTTCGTGATGGCTTTTTCAAGTACAATTGGTTGGATGACAGACGTAAAAACCCGGCTGCCAATATTGTTTTGTAGACGGCGCAGTTTATAAATGGAAGGATCAAAAACCTTTACTTCTGCACCTAAGGCAATTGCAGTGCGCGCGGCATATTCGCCTACTGTTCCGGCGCCAAGGATCACGATTTCGGTTGGCGGAACGCCGGTAATGCCGCCCAGCATCAACCCTTTTCCGTTAAAAACATTACTTAAATATTCTGCTGCAATCAGGATTGAAGTTGCACCAACAATCTCACTCATCGCCCGCACAACACTTAACGTGCCGCCTTCATCCTGCAAGTTCTCAAAACAAAGAGCGGTTATTTTTTTGTTGATTAGCGCGTGCAAATATTCTGCTTTTATGGTCGAGGTTTGCAATGCCGAAATTAAGGTTTGGTTCATTTTCATCATCTCGATCTCGGCCAAAGTTGGCGGCGCAATTTTTAGAATGATATCGGCCTGGTAAACCTGTTGCGTATCGTAAACAATTTGTGCGCCTTGCTCGCTGTAATTATTGTCGGTAAAATTTGCAGCCAAACCAGCGTTTGATTCTAAGATAACGGTGTGCCCATTGTTAACGAGCGTTGCTACCGAAAGCGGCGTGATGGCAATGCGGTTTTCCTGGAAAGAGATTTCCTTTGGGATGCCAATGTAAAGCTTGTTTTTTTTATTCCTAACCTCCAACATCGATTCTTGCGGCTGCATCATAGCCTGCTTCGCGACGTCGGAAAAACCACTTAAAGTGCTTGAACCCATATTATTTTAATTTCCGGTTGCTGAAATTAAGCAAATATAAGCTGAAATGAAGATTAAATTTTCGCTATTGTTAATTTTCGCTGTTGATCGGGCTGCACTTCGAGCGAAATTTTGAAGTAGTTTTCGGGCAAGAGGTCGGGGATTTTTTCCGGCCATTCGATCAAACAGTAATTGCCGGAATACAAATATTCTTCCAGTCCTAAATCCAACGCTTCGGTTTGGTTTTTAAGCCGATAGAAATCAAAATGATAAATAATTCCGGCTGGATAATGGTATTCGTTTACAATAGAAAAAGTTGGACTGGAAACGGAATCTTTTACACCTAAAGCCGCACAAAAAGCTTTGATGAAGGTTGTTTTTCCGGCACCCATTTCGCCGTAAAAGAGGAGGATTTTAGCTTGATTTGTTTCTGCAAAATCAATTAACTGCTTTGCAGCTTCTGGTAACTGCTCAATACTAATTGCATTAATTTCCACTTTTACAATCGTTTTAATTACTGCAAAAGTATTTATTCTGATTTAAGCTGATACTGTTTTTATCGGCATAAAAACAGTATCAACTCCATTATCTACCTCGGCCCGTAAGTAGCAATTGGAATAATCATTTCTTCCATCGAAATTCCGCCATGCTGGAAAGTTTCGTTGTAAAAATTAACAAAGTGGTTAAAATTGTTAGGGTAAACGAAGTATTTATCCTCCTTGGCAAACACAAAGCTGGAGCTTACATGCAGTTTCGGCAACATGGCATCGTGCGGGTTGCGGATGTGAAAGACTTCTTTTGCGTTATAATTTAAATTTTTCCCTTGTTTGTAACGCAGGTTAGTGTTCGTGTTCCGGTCGCCGATGATTTTACTTGGATTTTTAACGCGTATCGTTCCATGATCGGTTGTGATCACCACTTTTACCTGTTTCTGCGACAGATATTTTAGCAAATCAAACAGCGGCGAATGTTCAAACCAGGAAAGCGTTAACGAGCGGTAAGCTGCATCACCGCTGGCCAATTCGCGGATCATCTGCATATCCGTCCGCGCATGCGAAAGCATATCCACAAAGTTGTAAACCACTACGTTCAACTCGTTTTTCATCAGGTTGCTGATGGAATCGTTTAACGCACGGCCTTCATCAATATTTAATATTTTATGGTACGAGAATTTGCAATCGCGGCGCAAAGTCCGTTTGATCTGATCGGCCAGAAATTGCTCTTCGAACAGGTTTTTTCCGCCTTCGTCTTCGTCGTTCTGCCACATTTCGGGGAAACGTTTTTCCATATCCAGCGGCATTAAACCGGCAAAAATAGAGTTACGCGCATACTGCGTTGCCGTTGGCAAAATACTGAAATACGTGTCTTCTTCTTCCAAACGAAAATATTCGGAAATGATGGGATGGATGATGCGGTACTGATCGTAACGTAAATTGTCGACTAAAATAAAGAACGTCGGGCTGGTAGGATTTAGGTGCGGGAAAACCTTTTTCTTGAACATTGCCGGTGAAAGCATCGGCGAGTTTTCCGGATCTTTCACCCATTTCAAATAATTTTTTTCGATGAATTTAGAAAACTGCGTGTTGGCTTCTGCTTTTTGCAAAGTCAGGATGTCGTGCATGCCGGCGTCTTCCAGTTTCTCCAGTTCCAGTTCCCAGTAAATCAGTTTTTTATAAACGTCAACCCATTCCTGGTAACTTAAATTCTCGTTTAAAGTCATGCCCAGCGTTCGAAAATCCTGCTGGTAAGCCATTGTGGTTTTGGCTGTAACCAAACGTTTGTTTTCGGTCAGTTTTTTAATGGTGAGTAAAATCTGTTTTGGATTGACAGGCTTAATCAGGTAATCATCAATTTTAGAACCGATTGCATCTTCCATCAAGTGCTCTTCTTCACTTTTGGTAATCATCACGATCGGCACATCTGCATTAATATTTTTTATTTCGTTTAGCGTTTCTAAACCGGTTAAGCCTGGCATATTTTCATCCAGAAAAACTAAATCGATGTTGTTACTTTTAAATACATCGACAGCATCTGTGCCGTTAGTTGCAGTTTTAATATGGTAGCCTTTATCAGTTAAAAATAAAATATGAGGTTTCAGCAAATCAATTTCGTCGTCAGCCCATAAAATGGTGGTATCGTGCATTTTCGTAGTTGTTTAAGTTTTAAACCTGCGTGGCAACGTTTTGTTGCTTGGGCAATATTAATTAACAAAATTTAACACAAATTAAGTTGACGCAAAGTTAGCTTTACTTTAGCGGCGTTCCTTAGATAAAATCCTGATTTTGAACAAAAAGAAAATTATAAACGATCCGGTTTACGGCTTCATCAACATACCAACCGAACTTATTTTTGATTTGGTAGAACACCGTTATTTCCAGCGCTTGCGTTACATCAAACAGTTGGGGATGACGCATTTGGTTTATCCCGGAGCTTTGCATACACGTTTTCACCACGCGTTAGGAGCTTTGCATTTAATGGGATTGGCGGTTGAAACCTTGCGCAGTAAAGGCATTATGATTTCTGCGGAGGAAGAAGAAGCTGTAGAAATTGCGATCTTGCTACACGATATTGGCCACGGCCCGTTTTCGCACGCACTTGAAAATACCCTGGTAAAAGGAGTATCGCACGAAATGATTTCCAGGTTGCTGATGGACCGGCTAAACAAAGAGTTTAACGGGCAATTAGAAATGGCCATCAGTATTTTTAACGATACTTATCCACGGCACTTTTTGCACCAATTGGTTTCGGGTCAGTTAGATATCGACCGGATGGATTACCTCAACCGCGATAGTTTTTTTACCGGCGTTTCGGAAGGCGTGATCAGTTTTGACCGGATCTTGAAAATGCTGAACGTGCGCGAAGATCATATTGTGGTGGAAGAAAAAGGTATTTACTCCGTAGAAAAATTCTTGATTGCGCGCCGATTGATGTACTGGCAAGTTTATCTCCATAAAACTGTGATTGCTGCCGAAATGCTATTGGTTAAAATTTTAGAACGCAGTCGCGAAATGGCTTTAAGCGGAGCTGTTTTATTTGCAACACCGGCTTTGGCGCACTTCCTCAATAAAAGTGTGGTAAAAGAAGCATTTGTAAATGATCCTCGCCATTTAGATGCTTTTATCAGCTTAGACGACACAGATATTTTATCAGCCATCAAAGTTTGGGTAAACCATTCGGACTTTATCTTGTCTGACCTTTGCACACGTTTTATTAGCCGAAATTTGTACAAGGTAGAAATCACCAATATGCCGCCAGCTTTAGATAAAACCGTAGAATTGAAACAATTAGCAATTAAAAAATTTGGTTTGGTTGATGAAGATGATGCCGGTTATTACGTTTTTACAGACCGTGTGGTAAACGATGCTTACAAGGTTGGTGACGAAAATATCCGGATTTTGTTGAAAAACGGCGAAGTGCAGGATATTGCCGATGCAAGCGATAACTCGAACTTGATTTCGTTATCTAAACGCGTGGTGAAATATGTTTTATGTGTGATTAAAGGTTTGTAACATTACTTATGGCAGCAGGTTTAATAATTTGTTGCTTTGATATTTAGAATTAAATTTGCCCGATGCAATTTACCGCACTTGAGATCAGCTTATTGTTAAATGGAACTGTTGAAGGTAAGCCTGAAGTAACGGTAAATCAGTTGGCAAAAATTGAAGAAGCAGAAGAAGGATCTTTGTCTTTTTTAGCTAATCCAAAATACGAACAGTATTTATACACTACAAAAGCTTCGGTTGTTATCATCAGTAATGATCAGATTTTAACGGATGCTGTTTTTACCACATTAATTCGTGTAGAGAATCCTTACTTTGCAATTTCCGTTTTACTCGAAAAATATAACCAAAGTAAATTAGCGAAAGCGGGAGTTGAGCAGCCTTGTTTTATCCATCCAACAGCTAAAATTGGTAAAGATGTTTATATCGGAGCCTTTACTTATATCGGCCCAAACGTAATAATTGGCGATAACTGCCGTATTTACCCAAACTCGTTTTTGGCTGATAATGTTCAGCTTGCCACTAATGTTACTTTGTTTGCTGGGGTAAAAATTTACTTTGATTGTATTATCGGCAACAACGTGATCATTCATTCTGGTGTTATTGTTGGCGGCGATGGTTTTGGTTTCGCGTCTCAGGCTGATGGCAGTTACCAGAAAGTAAGCCAGATTGGCAATGTAATTATTGAAGATGAAGTAGAAATTGGTGCCAATACTACAATTGATCGCGCTACGATGGGTTCGACAATTATTAGAAAAGGCGTAAAGTTGGATAACCTCATTCAAATTGCCCACAACGTAGAAATTGGATCAAATACCGTTGTTGCGGCACAAACCGGAATTTCCGGCAGTACAAAAATCGGTGAAAATGTAATTTTAGGCGGGCAAGTTGGTGTTGTTGGCCATATCAATGTGGCCAAAGGATCGCAGGTGCAGGCGAAATCTGGTATCAGCAGATCAATCAACGAAGAAAATAAAAAATGGGCAGGTGC
This sequence comes from uncultured Mucilaginibacter sp., assembly GCA_964657505.1. Lineage (GTDB taxonomy): Bacteria > Bacteroidota > Bacteroidia > Sphingobacteriales > Sphingobacteriaceae > Mucilaginibacter_A. The sequence continues at coordinate 4,224 of CAZZVO010000003.1, read as the reverse complement.
ACCGGCAACAAATTATCAAGACCACATGCGGTCGCAAGTAGTGTTAACACGTTTGCCGGAAATCGAGAAAAAAATATTAGAACTGGAAAAAAAACTGGCCGGTTTGCTGCAGGAATCAGAGCTTCAAAATTCAAAATCCGGGCAATAACGATTTGATGAACATGAATGTAAAACAAAGAACAATTAAAACGGAGGCTTCTGTTTCGGGAACCGGATTACATACTGGCGAAAAAGTAACCATGACTTTTCGCCCGGCACCAGAAAACCACGGATTTAAGTTTAGAAGAATAGATATCGAAGGCCAGCCGATTATTGATGCTGATGTTGATAATGTAACTGATACATCACGTGGAACAACGATCAGCCAAAACGGTGCGTCTGTAAACACAGTTGAACATGTGCTTGCCGCCTTAGTTGGCTTGGAAGTAGATAATGTGCTAATTGACTTAGACGGCCCGGAAACACCAATTATGGATGGCAGTGCGCTGCAATATGTTGATGCTTTGCTGGAGGTTGGTTTTAAAGAACAGGAGGCCGACCGCGAGTATTTCAGCATTCCGCATAACATTCATTACTCAGAAACTGATCGTAAAGTTGATATGGTAGCCATGCCTTTAGACGATTACCGTTTTACTTGCATGGTTGATTATAATTCGCCGGTTTTAGGCAGCCAGCACGCCAGTATTTCTACCATTTCAGAGTTTCGTCGTGAAATTGCTTCCTGCCGTACTTTCTGTTTTTTGCATGAACTGGAAATGTTGTTGAAGCATAATTTGATTAAAGGCGGAGATATTAATAACGCAATTGTAGTGGTTGATAGAGATGTAAACCAGGAAGAACTCCAGCATCTCGCCAAATTGTTTAACCGCAAGGATATTGATGTTGCGCCGCAAGGGATTCTAAACAACATCGAATTAAGGCATCAAAATGAACCCGCTCGTCATAAATTGTTAGATATGATTGGCGATTTGGCTTTGGTTGGCGTTCCGTTAAAAGGTCATATTATGGCTGCTCGTCCCGGCCATGCGGCTAACATTGCTTTCGCCAAAAAAATAAAGGCACTGATCAAAAAAGAGCGCGGTAAAAAGAGCTATCATTATTATAACCCGAATGCTAAGCCGGTTTATGATACAGTGCAGATCATGAATATTTTACCGCACCGGCCGCCAATGTTGCTGATTGACAAGATCATGGAACTGACCAAAACACACGTTGTAGGTGTAAAAGCAGTTACCATGAACGAGCCTTTTTTTGCAGGACATTTTCCCGGCGCACCTGTAATGCCGGGCGTTTTACAGATTGAAGCAATGGCACAAACCGGCGGAATTTTGGTTTTAAATACTGTTCCTGATCCCGAAAACTGGTTAACACTGTTTTTAAAGATCGAAAATGCGCGTTTTAAAGATAAAGTTTTGCCAGGCGATACCTTGGTTTTCCGTTGTGATTTGTTGGCGCCAATCCGTCGCGGCATTGCACAAATGAAAGGCATTGGTTTTGTAGGAGAAAAGATTGTGGTGGAAGCCGAGTTGATGGCACAAATTGTTAGATACAAAAACGCATGACCCAAGCTTTAGCATACATTCATCCCGAAGCAAAAGTTGCTGATAATGTGGTGATTGAACCTTTTGTTACCATCTACGGAGATGTAGAAATTGGCGAAGGTACATGGATTGGCTCTAATGTTACCATTATGGATGGTGCCCGGATTGGTAAAAATTGCCGCATTTTCCCAGGCGCTGTTATTTCTGCAATTCCACAAGATTTGAAATTTGCCGGAGAAAAAACAACGGTAGAAATTGGCAACAATACAACCATCCGCGAATGTGTAACCATCAACCGGGGCACAAAAGACCGCTGGAAAACAACCGTTGGCAACAATTGCCTTATCATGGCTTATTGCCACGTTGGCCACGATTGCCAGATCGGGAACAATTGCATCTTCTCTAACAACACTACTTTAGCCGGCCACGTGAGTATTGATGATTATGTTGTACTGGCCGGAATGGTCGCCGTTCATCAGTTTTGCCATGTTGGCGCACATGCTTTTGTTACCGGAGGTTCTTTGGTACGAAAAGATGTTCCGCCGTACGTTAAAGCAGCGCGCGAACCTTTGTCTTACGTTGGCATTAATTCTGTTGGTTTACGTAGAAGGGGTTATTCTTCTGATCAAATCAATGAAATCCAGGATATTTACCGGACGATTTTTGTTAAACGCCTTAACCTAAGCAACGCTTTATACATGATTGAAGCCGAACGAAGGCCAACAGAAATACGCGATGAGATTTTAGATTTTATACGAAACTCCAATCGTGGTATTATGAAGGGTTTTGGCAATCCTTCTTCTTTTTAAGTTTTAATGGAGATCGTTCTTGAAAACCTTGGCCGGCGTTTCAACCGGGATTGGATTTTTAGGAATATTAATTACACTTTTACATCGCATCAAACTTATGCCATTTTAGGTATTAATGGTTCGGGAAAATCAACTTTACTCCAAATTTTGAACGGAAGCCTTTCGCCTTCCGAAGGAAAAATATGCTTCTTTTATCAGCATAAAACTGTTGAGATTGAGCAGGTTTACCAGCACATCAGCTTGGCCGCGCCTTATCTGGAGTTGATTGAAGAATTTAGTTTAGTTGAAGTGATCGATTTCCATTTTCAGTTTAAAACCTACCAAAACGGATTTGATCGCAACCAGATCATAGGACTGCTGCAAATGCAAAGCAGTAAAAATAAATTGATCAAATATTTTTCCTCCGGAATGAAACAGCGCGTAAAATTAGCGTTGGCTTTTTGCTCGGATACACCTTTATTATTGCTTGACGAGCCGACCGCCAACCTGGATACGCAAGGGATCGACTGGTACTTGCAGTTGATCGAGAAATTTTCGTCCAATCGCCTCACCATTATTTGTTCCAACCAGGAACACGAGTACCAATTTTCCCAACACAGGTTAAATATTTTGGATTACAAGAAAAAAGGCTGATACTGTTTTTATCGGTATAAAATCTACGTCAACCAACAACAGCTTTTGTTTCTTTCCGGCCGATTGCTAATTTTGCGGCTTTCAAATCATAATTATGGCTAAGGCATCTGATATAAAAAATGGTAACATCCTGCGTTTTAACGGCGAGTTGGTACAAGTAGAAGAATTAATCCACCGTACACCGGGCAACCTGCGCGCGTTTTATCAGGCGCGAATGCGCAACGTAAAAAGCGGTAAATTGGTAGAATATCGTTTCCGAACAGAAGAGGAAGTGGAAATTGCGCGTGTAGAAACCAACGATTACCAGTATTTATATGAAGATGGCAACGATTTAGTGGTGATGGACAATACAACTTACGAACAGTTTAACATCCCCAAATTTTTGTTTGGCAATTCAGTTAAGTTTTTAAAAGAAGGTGCCAACGTAATTGTAGCTTTTGAAAGTGACGAACCAATTATGGCCAAAGCACCAGCATCCGCAGAGTTGGAAATTACTTACACAGAACCTGCCGTTAAAGGCGATACTTCAACCGGCGCGTTAAAAAATGCAACGGTAGAAACTGGTGCCGAAATTAAAGTGCCTTTGTTTGTTAATCTGGGCGATAAAGTTAGGGTAGATACCGCAACTGGCAGTTATGTGGAGCGTGTAAAGTAATACTGTTTTTACCGGTATAAAATAGTTTTGTTTGGTTGTCATCCTGAGCCTGTCGATGGACGATTACCAAACAAAACTATTTTTCATTTTAACAGAGTTAGCTTTTGCTATTCTTAATTTAAAAACTATAAAATTTTATTTTTGTGCGTTCTTTTGCTTAATCAAAAGAACCAAAAATCAAGAATGCCGGATTGCCTCCGGGCGGCATTCAGCCCACCGCTCCTGGGTGGCTACCTTTATAATTTACTACCTTGCTGGCGTTATAGATTTTTATTCTAAGGAATAGTAAGCAAGCTTATCAAAATACTATTTCATCTCCTTCATCAACCGATAATAAAATCCAATTGCTTTTTTGTACTCATCCACACCTATATTTTCATTCAAACCATGCATTCCTTCCAAATCGGTTACGGGCGAAAAACGTAAAATACAAGCAGAAATACCAGCCATTTGTCTGGAATCTGTTGCGCCAACGGTTAGATATGGTGCAATTAACGTTTCGGGATAACTTTCTACAACTGCTTTTTCCAACTGTTTAAATCCTTCACTTTGTGTGGAAGTTAATGCCGATGCTTCTTCCGCAAAA
>CAZZVO010000002.1:0-56076 GCA_964657505.1 uncultured Mucilaginibacter sp. | reverse complement strand
GGGGTAAAAGAAGCAAGCGAAAAACTAAAAGCTGCCGGTGCCAAACGGGTTGTTCAATTAAATGTTGGCGGCGCGTTCCACTCTCCGTTAATGGAATTGGCGCGGTTAGAACTGGAAGCAGCTATTTTAAATACAGTTATAAAAGTGCCTGTTTGCCCGGTTTATCAAAACGTAAACGCGCAACCAACTAAGGACCCGGATACGATAAAAATCAACCTAAACAAACAGTTGACCGGTGCCGTACGGTGGACACAAACCATGCAACGCATGTTGCAAGACGGTGCTACTTGTTTTGTAGAAACCGGGCCGGGAAATGTTTTGCAGGGTTTGGTAAAAAAGCTCGACCGCACGGTAACAACAGAGCACGCCTGGCTGTAAATTTTATTTCAGTTTAAAATTATAGTATTTTTATACAGATTGAACTTTTGCTTTGAATACATCTGTTAAAGTGCGTTTGCTGTTGGTGGTACTGTGTATAAGCCTTTCTTTAACGGCTTTAACAGTGCAGATGTCGTATAATTCCCATAATTTACTGGCCAGTTCTGCGCTTACCTTACAGAAAAACCTGAACGACCGCGAAGCTTTTGTGGAGGATTTTTTGAAAGACCCGGTCAAATTTGAAAAACTTAAAAGCTTAGACCGGAACGAAAAGGAGGCTTTAAAACTGATCGAAGAAGTTTCTAAAACTAAAAAATTATACTTCTGTACCTACAAAAATAATAAGCTTAATTTTTGGAGCAGTATCCGCATCGTTCCAGACAGTGCTTCGGCGTATAAAACCGGTACTTCTTTTATCCATGCAAAAAATGGTTATTACGAGGCCATTAAAAAATCACAGGGCGATTTCTCTGTGCTGTTTTTTATCCCGATAAAAGCAGCATACAGTTATCAGAACCAATACCTTAAAAATGATTTTTCGTCGCAGCTTTTGGATAACGATTACATGGATTTTGCGCAAGCAAGAGATAAACAAGTATTCCAAATCACTAATCTACATCATGAACCTTTATTTTCGGTCAAACTTAAACCTGGTTCGCAAGATGGGCCTCTTGCTTCAACCGAACTAATTTTATGGGTTCTAAGTATTTCCATCCTGTTTATACTAATATACAACGTTTGCAATTACGTGGCAGACAAAGGCCACAGCGCGCTGGCCGTACTGATGGCTGCTTTATTTGTGTTGATTTGTACTGCGGCAAATTTCTTTTTGCATTGGCTTAGCCTTTCGTCCGGCAAATCATTCGCTCAATTAGAATTGCATGCAGTTTATACTTCGTTCTTTTCTGTTGGCAACATTGCGTTGATCATCCTTTTCATTACCTGGTTTGCTGTTTTTGTTTACAGAAACCGTAAAAGGATTGTCAAACCTGTTACCAGTCCGGTCAAAAGCTATATCATATTGTTGCTGATGATACTGCTGCTGATCAGTTTGTCGGCTACTTTTTCTAATTTGTTTAGCGGTTTAATCATCGATTCAAAATTGCAGTTTGATATTGATAACCTGCTTAATTTAACCGCGTTTAATTTGTTAGGCACAACAGTTTTATGCCTGGCCTATTTAGTCTTTTTTTTAATTGCCGATACCTGCATCAACATTAGCACAAGGTTAAACGTTCCGGATCAATCCAAACTCCTTGTTTTTATCGGCCTCATTGTTCTGATAAACCTGTGGCACACCTATCAATACCACTACTTTACCTGGTTTTACCTTTTATGGGCAGTAATTGTTCTTTGGCGTACTTATAATGTTATTTACCAAAACGGTAGAATGCATGTGGCTTCTTATGTTGTTATCCTGGCTATATCCTCACTTATTGCAACCGTTAGGCTGTCTTTTATTCAACATAACCTGGAGCATAAATACCGCCGAGTACTGGTACAACAATTAATAAATACTGCAGATTCTAATGCAGAATACATTTTTAGGGGAGTGGAAGACAGTATCGCCCATGATAAAAATTTAGTGCGTTATTTTTTTAACCCCGATAAAAACAGTGTTTATTTAAAAAACCATCTGCGCAAGAAGTATTTTGATGATTACCTGTTAAAATATGATTTTTCAATTTATGTTTATGATACCCATCAGCATAATATATCCGGTCAGCAGGATTACGATTTAGTTGACTTTGAAAGTTTAGTGCGATTTGGATCGCTTCAAGTTCCTGGCACCAAATATTTTTATCGTAAAACAGATGCTTTCGGCATGAAGCAATATTTTGCACTTATCCCTGTAAGGTCGAAACAGGATATGCCGGGCATGTTGGTTGTAGAGCTGAAATCAAAAGCGTTAGAAAATGATAATTCTTTTCCGCCTTTACTGGCAGATAAAAATTTGAAGCAGCAAAATGATTTCAAAAACTATTCTTTCGCTTTTTACAAAGATGGCAAGCTGCTTAACCAGAACGGAAAATACGAGTACAACTTAGTTAACACACAATTTAAAGGCACACCAAGAACTTACATTGAAGCAGAAACAACCATCAACGGTAGCGGGTACAGCCATTTGTTTTATCAGCCTAACCAACGTAAACTGGTTGTTGTAAGTATCGAAGATAAAGCCCTGGCAGATATGCTTTCGATCCTGGTGTTTTTCTTCGTTATATTTTTCGTTTTCACGTTGTTTGTTATGGCTTTTTACTGGCTGTGGGACAAAGCCAAAAATTTAAACTTTAACCACTTTTTCTGGAGTTTAAGGGTGGCGGCAAACAGCTTGCTTTATAAAACACGTATCCAGATTTCTATGGTTGCGTCGGTTGTTTTCACTTTGTTAATTATTGGCGTGGTTACTATTCTTACTTTCCAAAGGCAAGACAAGAACCAGCAGGACGAACTTAACCACGAAAAAATAAAGCGGATTGCTGCCGATTATGAAGCGCAGATCAGGGATGTCAACTTAAAAACCCAAGAAGAAAAGGAACTGAAGTTTAACGCTTTTGCCGAAAATTACTCTGTTGACCTGATCCTTTTTGATACTTGCGGCGTGCCGCTATTATACACCAAACCTAAGTTATACGACGATGGATTGATGGGCAAACGGATGAATGCTTCCGCTTTTATCAACATGGAACGTTTGCAAAAGTCAGAGCTTTTGAACGACGAAGAAATTGGAAAATTTAAATTCAAATCAGCTTATGTGCCCATTTACAATCCTAAAAATGTTGTTGTAAACTTTTTGCAACTGCCTTATTTTACGAACGATTTAGAGTACAATACACGGATGGGTTATTTTGTTAATTCCATGCTGAATGCTTATGCGCTGGTGTTGGTTGCCATCGGTTTGTTTGCTGTTTTTATCGCTAAAAGAATCACCAATCCGCTTAACCTCATCCAACAAGGGCTAAGCAACACCATGTACGGCCGCAAAACCGAACTGATTGATTGGAAACGTAATGACGAAATTGGCTCTCTGGTTAAAGAGTACAATAAAATGATTTCTTCTTTGGAGTTGAGTGCTAATAAACTGGCCAAATCTGAAAGGGAAAATGCCTGGCGCGAAATGGCAAAACAAGTGGCACACGAAATAAAAAACCCGCTTACGCCTTTAAAATTGGGCTTACAACTGCTGCAAAAAGCCTGGAAAGATAAAGACCCAAAGTTCGACCAAAAGTTCGAGCGGTTTAGCTCTTCTTTTATTGAGCAGATAGAAAGCTTATCGCGCATTGCTACAGAATTTTCTGATTTTGCCAGATTGCCGGATACGAAACCAGAAGTGGTTAACATCTACGACGTAATTTCCAGGGCAACCGGTGTTTTCAATCCGAATGATAACATTCGTATAGATTATACGCCTTCAACAGACCTTTATTTAATCCGTGCCGATAAAGACCAATTGTTGCGCTGCTTTAATAACCTGCTTAAAAATGCAATCGAAGCGATGCCGGCTGGCCGTGCAGGTATCATCACCATCAGCTACCAGGAAACGAAAGAACATATTTTAATCGACCTGAAAGATAACGGCGAAGGCATCCCGGAAAATGTGCGCGATAATATCTTCCAGCCAAACTTCACCACTAAAAGTTCTGGTACAGGGCTTGGCCTGGCTTTCATCAAAAGTGCTATAGAAAATACAGGCGGTAAAATTTGGTTCGAAACAGAAATTAATGTTGGCACTACTTTTCATTTGCTGTTTCCATCTGCATCGCTGCCATCTGTGTAAAAGCAGCATGCTTCTTTTATCGTATAAAAACTGGTATTAACTAACCTGAGTTTATTTAGGTTTAATGATAGATGACCTATTTTTATAAGGTAAAAAATAATAGGAAGCAGATACGCCAAAAAACGTTGCTGAAGATGCTGTGTATAGCCCGCTATAATAGAACTGTCCGAAGTTTACGTTAAGGTGGAGGCGGTCGGTAGCGGTGTATTCTATCCCGGAAGTCAATTCAGTCATAAAGTTATTTGGTGCCAAAAAAACATAGCCTACCCCAACAGTAAGTGTATTGGTAAACCTGCCTTGCTGAAAAATATTAAGATTTGGCCTAACTTCAAAATAGAAAGAGGTATCCCTGCCGTGTATATGTTCTAAAGTAGTCTTCCCCAGATCAACGCCGAGGCTAAAAACGTTCCACTGTTTACCTACTTCGACAGAAAAATTAGATTTACCGCCAAGGGTCCCGGCTGTATTGGTAAGCGAGTAGTAAACCTGTATATACGTTTGTGGTTTTACTTTAATGCTATCTGTTTGGGCGCAGGCTTTATGGTTAATAAAAAAGCAAAGGCAGGTAAAGGTTAACAGTGAAAGTATTCGTTTAATCATTGATCATTCTTTTTTTATTAAGTTTCACAAAGTAGGTAAACGCATTTATCAAGGCATAAGCTTGAGGTACCTTTCTTTTATTTTTCGCGTACGATGTTCTCAGGTCGGCCATAACTGGCAGGCAGAATAAGGTCGTTGATTTTTCGTAAAATTCCTCGAAAATTAGTAAAAAAGGTTTAATTGATATTCAATAAAAAAAGGGACTTTCCTGAGAAAATCCCTTTTTGTGGACCCGGAGAGATTCGAACTCTCGTCCAAACATGGTATAAGGTAAGCCTTCTACATGCTTAGCTGCTGTTTAATTGTCGGGAAAGAGGAAGGTCAGCCGCGTACCTGTACCTTTTTCCGTAGATGCTTTATCTCGTTCGCTGATCACACCGGCAGCAAACCAGTTTCTTATTTCGACGTTCCTGGTGATGGTTCTAAGAAACCGCAAACCATCGGAACGAAAGCTAAGCTAACTCTAAGTTAGGCAGCTAAGGCGTAGTTATTTTCGCCATTTGAAAGTGTGAGTGTTCTGATTAAAGCGCTAATTCACCCAACGCGCTGCATGCTTACCTACTTATCTCCATCCTGTCAATTCCGGTCGGGCCCTTTTTTAAGGCAGAAAGGTTAAAGGCAATAGGGTTTTAAGTTGATGCAAAAATACTGTTTTTAGCCATAGAAAAAAAGAAAAATTTTGAAAGTTCGTAGATGATAGTTAATGGTTCATGGAAACTTGCAAAGCCTATTAACTATGAACTATTAACCCTGAGCCTTTCTCCTAACCAACCCTTCCCGGATACGCTTTCAATCCTTCCTCCAAACAAACCATTGCTTTTTCTAAATCTTCCGAATTCAGCACATACGCCAAACGAACTTCATTTAAACCAGCACCAGTTGTACTGTAAAAACCGGTTGCGGGCGCCATCATTACGGTTTGGTTTTGGTAACTGAAACTTACCAGCATCCACTGGCAAAAAGTGTCCGAATTATCGATTGGAAATTTAGCAACCACATAAAACGCGCCGCCCGGGTTCGGACAAAAAACGCCTTCTAACTTATTCAACGATGCTACCAGCAAATTGCGCCGTTTGGTGTATTCGTTTTTTACGTTGATAAAATAAGCATCCGGCGTTTCAACCGCTGCTGCACCTGCAATTTGCTCCACCATCCCCGGACTCAACCGCGCCTGTGCAAACTTTAAAGCAGCGGATAATAACGCTTTGTTTTTGGTGATGATGCAGCCCAAACGTGCACCGCAAGCACTGTATCTTTTAGAAACGGTATCCAGCACAATCACATTTTCTTCCAAACCATCTAAGTGCATCGGCGAAATAAATTCCCTTCCGTCATAACAAAATTCGCGGTAAGCTTCATCCGAAAACAAATACAGATCATACTTTAAAGCCAACTGTTTCAACGCTTCCATTTCCTCACGCGAGTACAAATAACCGGTCGGATTATTCGGATTGCAGATCATAATGGCTTTGGTCTTTTCGGTAATCAACTTTTCAAACTCGGCAATTGGCGGCAACGCAAATCCGTTTTCAATATAAGAAAGTATAGGTTTTACAACCACGCCGCATTGATGGGCAAAACCGTTGTAATTGGCATAAAACGGTTCCGGGATAATCACTTCATCGCCTGCATCCAGGCAAGACATCATCGAAATTGTAATCGCTTCTGATCCACCAGTTGTAACCAAGATATGTTCCGGATTAATATCGTACCCTAATTTGTTGTAGTATTCGGTGAGTTTGGTGCGATAAGCAAGTGTGCCTTCCGAAGGCGTATAAGCCCAAACTTTAAAATCAATGTTTTTAACAGCATTTAACATAACTTCCGGCGTTTCAATATCTGGCTGACCGATGTTTAAGTGATAAACTTTTTTGCCTTCCAGCTTGGCTCGGTCCGCAAATGGCGTTAATTTTCTGATGGGTGAAGCCGGCATTTGCTGGCCTTTGGTTGATATTTTCGGCATGAAGCGAAAGTACGAAAAGTTAGAAGTTTCGTGTTGCCGGTTTCAAGTTACTCATGCCTAAAACCTCTTACCTCAAACCTCAATGCTTCTTTTATCCCACAAAAATCACTACACAAAAAAACTTCGCCCTGTTTTGCAGAACGAAGTTTTTAAGGTGATAAAAACAGTATCGTTTATTTAGTTGGCGCAGGTGTAGTTTTCACTACTTCGCCCACAATAACCAAATATTTTGTTGGTGTTTTTGCGTTGGATGTAACTACAATTGTTTTATTAAAAGGTGCTTCAACAGCCGCATTGTAAGTAATTTTGATGCTTCCTTTATCGCCTTTTTTTACTGGCGTTTTGGTGTAATCGGCAATCGTGCAGCCACAAGTTGGTTTAACTTCCGTCAAAATTAAAGGCTCCTCGCCTATGTTGGTAAATACAAAATCGGTTGTAACAGGCTTGCCTTGCGGTACTTTGCCAAAATCGTGTTTTTCTTCTACAAACTTAAATTCGGCTTTGTTATCCGTTTGTGCCGATGCAGTAATTGTAAATCCTACAACCAGTGCGCAAATCATCATTAATTTTTTCATAGCTTCTAATCAGACTGTTAAAACAAATATAAGTCAATTTTATCAATATAAAATATTGTTACGAAAAATTCATTTCAGGGTTGGTCTTTTCTGAAAAAAACATTCGGAACTAAATACTATTTTTGCTGGTACAGAAACCTAAAATGCAAGAATTAGAAGCTACGAATGCTGTTGAACAGTTGGATAAACCTGAACTAAGTTTTGATGATTTTAAGCAGATTGTAATTAACGATTACCGTATTGCTGTTGAAAGCAGGCAAACCAGTATTTTGGGCAGAAAAGAAGCACTGACTGGCCGCGCCAAGTTTGGCATTTTTGGGGATGGAAAAGAAGTAGCGCAACTGGCCATGGCCAAAGCTTTTAAAAAAGGCGATTGGCGCGCCGGTTATTACCGCGACCAAACTTTCGCTTTTGCAACGGGCATTTCTAACGTAACCAAATTTTTCAGTCAGCTTTATGCGCATCCGGATGTAGAACAAGAACCTTCATCCGCAGGAAGGCAAATGAACAGCCATTTTGCCACGCGTTCTATGAACGAAGACGGAACTTGGAAAAATTTGACAGAAATGAAAAATTCTTCTCCTGATATTTCTACCACTGGCGGACAAATGGCGCGATTGATCGGTTTAGCCTGGGCTTCTAAATTATATCGGCAAAACAAAGAATTAGTTGGTATGGATTCGTTTTCCATCAACGGAAATGAAGTTGCTTTTGGCACCATCGGCAATGGTTCTACATCCGAAGGTGTATTTTTTGAGGTGATAAACGCAGCAGGCGTTTTGCAAGTGCCCATGGCGGTTTCTGTTTGGGACGATGGCTACGCGATTTCCGTTCCCTCAAAATATCAAACCACTAAAGAAGATATTTCCGAAATTTTAAAAGGCTTTCAGCGGGACGAAACCGGCGAAGGATTTGAAATTTTTAAAGTGCAAGGCTGGGATTATCCGGGCTTATGCGAAACTTACGAAAAGGCAGCCGAATTTTGTCGTACCGAACATGTTCCGGTTTTGATCCACGTAACCGGTTTAACGCAACCGCTTGGCCATTCTACTTCCGGCTCGCACGAGCGTTATAAAACCAAAGAGCGTTTAGAGTGGGAAAAGGAGCACGATTGTCTGTCTAAAATGCGTTCCTGGATGATTGATTCAGCCATTGCTACGCCAGAAGAACTGGACGAACTGGAAGACCAGGCCAAAAAATACGTGCGCGAATGTCAGCGTACGGCATTAAATAACTTACAACACGAAATAGAAGCAGAAAGGAACCATACGGCTAACCTAATCCGTGATTTGGTTTCGGTTTCTGCCGCAGGCGAAAAAATTGAAGGCTTGGTTAAGCAGGTTAACGCAACGGTTGATTTAGGCCGAAAAGATATTTTAACTGCTGTACGAAAAACCTTGTTGCTAACCGCAGGAGAAAGCAGTGAACAACGCAACCATTTGATGGAATTGTACCAGCAGGAAATGGAAAACAACATCGCCCGGTACGATTCGCGGCAGTTTAGCAATACTGCAGAATCGCCGCTTGCTGTTCCTGTTCAGTTGCCAGTTTATGATGAAAGTTCTAAACTGATTGATGGCCGGGAAATCCTGAATGCTTGTTTTACCGCCAATTTTTCCCGCGACCCGCGCATTATTGCTTTTGGCGAAGATGTTGGTGCCATCGGCGATGTAAACCAGGGTTTCGCCGGTTTGCAGGAAAAATTTGGTCCGCTGCGCGTAACGGATACTGGCATCCGAGAAAGTACAATTATCGGTCAGGGCATTGGTTTGGCTTTGAGAGGTTTAAGGCCGATTGCCGAAATCCAATATTTAGATTATTTGCCGTACGCAATGAACGTGCTGATGGACGATTTAACGACGATGAGTTACCGCACTTTTGGCGGACAAATTGCGCCGGTAATTGTGCGTACACGCGGCCATCGTTTGGAAGGTATCTGGCATTCTGGTTCGCCGATGGGAATGATCGTCAATGCGCTTCGTGGGATGCACATTTGTGTTCCGCGCGATATGACGCAAGCTGCCGGAATGTATAATACTTTGCTCCGCGGAAATGAACCAGCTTTGGTAATTGAATGCTTAAACGGTTATCGGCTTAAAGAAAAACTTCCGGCTAACGTAGGCGATTTCACTGTTCCGTTAGGTAAAGCAGAAGTGCTGAGAGAAGGAACAGATTTGACCATTATTTCTTACGGTTCAACGCTGCGTTTGGTGCAGGAAGCTGCTGCAGAACTCGAAAAAATGAATATTTCTGTGGAGATTGTTGATCCGCAAACACTTTATCCTTTCGATCTGGATCAGCTTTGTGCCGCTTCCGTTAAAAAAACCAATAAACTGTTGGTGGTTGATGAAGATGTGCCGAGCGGTGCATCAGCCTATATCTTGCAGCAAATTGTTGAAAAACAAAAAGCTTACTACTTCTTAGACAATCAGCCGAGAACGTTAACGGCAAAAGATCATCGTCCGCCGTACGGTTCTGATGGCGATTATTTTAGCAAACCTTCTGTAGATGATATTATTGAAATTGTTTACGAAATGATGGGCGAGAACAAGCCAACACAGTTTCCAAAGATTTATTGATACTGTTTTTATGCTGATAAAAACAGTATCGTAATATTTTCTTTTCAAATAGAAAATAATTACTTTTGGATATGAAAGCAACTAAGGAATATCAACCGATAGAAACTAAACCTTCCAGTGTATCAGAACCAACACAGAAAGCTTTAACCCTGATCAAACCTTACGAAAAGCTTTTCACTTCGCCGAAGGCAAAACACGAAGCCATTAAAAAGGGATTGGAACCGAAAGCCATCCAGGATTTGATGGCAATTTCAGGCATTACCCAAACGGATGCCGCGCACATTTTGGATTTAACCGAACCAACTTTAAGAAAATATATCAAAACCGGTAAAGAACTGAACACCGGTTTAAGCGAACATTTGATCCAACTTTTTGAATTGTTTGACAAAGGCATGGATACTTTTGGTTCGTTGGAAGAATTTAAAAACTGGTTGCCGCATCTTAATATTGGTATCAATGCCGTTCCGATGGATTTGCTGGATACGCTAACCGGCATCAACATCATCAAAAGTGAACTGATCCGTATTGATTACGGCGTAACTGCTTAACCCTTTTTGATGCTTGTTTACCGGATTAGTCAGACTAAATATGCCAACAGTTTAACCGCTTCCGGGATTGACGGCCGCTGGAATTTCCTCCACCAAAAAATGATTAACACGGCTGGTTCTGTTGCTTTGGCTTGCTTGGAAAACCTGGCGCACCGAAGCGGTACTTCTTTAGCTGCCGGAAATTTTTCGTTGGCGATTATTGATATTAGTGATTTAAAGATCGAGGAAATAAGGAGCGAGGATTTAGCAAGTGCGCATGCAAATTGGAACTCTGTAGATCAATATCCTTTTACACAAAAGTTGGGAACCGATTGGTTGAATGGGAATACTGCTGCTGTATTAAAAGTTCCTTCTGCTATTATTGATTTAGAATACAATTATCTGCTCAATCCAAACATGCTTCTTTTATCGGTATAAAAATAGTATCGGTTGAGCGGTTTAGGTTTGATGTGCGGTTGAAAGGGAGTTTGTAATTTAAAACCAAAGATTATCTTGTATAGATTCTGATTCCAGTAAAAGGCGGAGTGCCGGCAAAAGGATTGAAACTTTCAATACTATAATCATCAGTATGTTTCAACGTTAAATTGCCAATTTTCATCACATCTTCAAGTTTATCGTATTCCTCAGAAGAAATTAAGGTTATTCGTGATATTCTACGGCTTTTAGTATTAAAGTAAAAAGATATATACTCGCCATTTTTGTCATAGTCGTTTGAAAAGTATTCTTCCTTTGGATCAGCCGGTTCGATACGGTTAACTATTGGGCTATACGGTTTACCTAAAACTTTCCTTACTTCATCAATATTCTTTCCAATTAAAGCAGGAATATCAAAGTAACTTGAGGTGGTTTTGGTTCTTTACAACTTGTACAAATCAAAAGTAAGATGTACAAGAAATGCTTAACTGGTTTAAAGCTGTTAAATTCAATACTCATCATATTTCTGTTTGGTGGATTTGTAATTCCATTCTTTATACGGAGAATATTAAACATTGAATTTATAATTGAACAAAAAATTAGATGCTTCTTTTAGCACACTAATTTTTACCCGATAAAAGAAGCATCAACATAAATTAATTATCAAGTTGTTTTATAGTTAAATTAATTTCTATATAATTACTTTAGCAAATGATTTTGACTGTTTGTGATACTTCTATTCTTCTTCGAAATCTACAGTCGCAAAAGGAATTTAGAAATAAAATTAAAATTTGGTTGATAGTCAATCATCTTAATAAATCTTACTTTAACAAGGAAACCG
This sequence comes from uncultured Mucilaginibacter sp., assembly GCA_964657505.1. Taxonomy (GTDB): domain Bacteria; phylum Bacteroidota; class Bacteroidia; order Sphingobacteriales; family Sphingobacteriaceae; genus Mucilaginibacter_A. The sequence goes on along the minus strand of CAZZVO010000002.1, from coordinate 44,400 downwards.
GATATTTATTCCTTCTAAGCAACACTTTTATCGATAAAGCAACTTCAAAATTTGGGGATGTTAAAGCACATGCTTTGGCAAATCTTCCTTCGATCATTAAAAATGCAATTTTCACAAATAGTGAAGCAGATAATAAACACAGGCCAGATATTTTACGGTATCTAAAATTTGAAAGCCTGATAGATGTGGATGGAAAAAAGTATTTCGTTTGGCTTTATGTACGGCAAACTATAAATGAATATCAGCTATACTCTATAAATATTAAAGCATAAAAAAACGCTTTAAAGCTGATAACGTGGTACGTCGTAGATAAAAATCTAAGTTGCGTATTCGCACAATTGGACACAGCCTTAAAGCGCATTACAAATATGGTTATTTTGAATCATAAAACAAATACTTCTTTTATCGAATAAAAATTAGTGTGATAAAAGAAACATCCACCTACAACTTCGCGCCCAAATTCCGCAACCACAAATCTGCCAAAACCGACGCGGCCATCGCTTCCACAATCGGTACGGCGCGCGGCACAACGCAAGGATCATGGCGGCCTTTGCCTTTTATTTCGGCTGCGTTTCCGGCTGCATCAATCGTTTCCTGGTTTTGCATAATGGTGGCAACTGGTTTAAAAGCAACTTTAAATTCAATCGGCATTCCGTTGCTGATGCCGCCTTGTATGCCACCGGAATTATTGGTTAAAGTCTGCACATTTCCCGTCTCATCTTTGCGGAAAATATCATTATGTTCTGATCCCAGCATTTCACTTCCGGCAAAACCAGAACCGTATTCAAAACCATGAACAGCGTTGATCGAAAGCATCGCTTTGCCCAAATCAGCATGGAGTTTATCAAAAACAGGTTCGCCTAAACCAACGGGGCAATTCAAGATCGTACAACTAATTTTTCCGCCAACAGTATCGCCTTTTTTGCGGATGTCATCAATATAATCAATCATTTTTGTGGCCGTTTCCGGATCGGCACACCGTACCATGTTTTCTTCGCGGATGCGTAAAAAGTCTTGCGAGTTTTCAATTTTTACTTCCGGCGCATTCATTTTGCCAACGCTGGTTACCGAAGCTAAAATTTCAATTCCTTGTGTTTGAAGCAGCAGTTTTGCTACGGCTCCGGCAGCTACACGCGCGGCAGTTTCCCGGGCAGAAGAACGGCCACCGCCGCGATGGTCGCGGATGCCATACTTCGTTTGATAGGTAAAATCTGCGTGTGACGGCCGGAAAGTATTGGTGTTGTGCGAGTAATCTTTGGAGCGCTGATCTTCATTTGGGATTAGCATCGCAATTGGCGTTCCGGTTGATTTTCCTTCAAAAACGCCGGACAAAATTTGTACCGTATCGCTTTCTTTGCGTTGCGTGGTGATTTTGGATTGTCCGGGTTTGCGCTTGTCTAATTCGGATTGGATAAACTCCAAATCAATGTCCAAACCAGCCGGACAACCATCAATAATAACGCCGATGGCTACGCCGTGAGATTCGCCGAAAGTTGTGATGCGAAATGCTTGTCCGAATGTATTGCCAGCCATTTTAGGTGTGAGGTTAGAGGTTTAGAGGTGTGAGGTTAGAGGTATGAGCGTTGAAGTAAAAGTATAAAGAATAATATTCTGAAGTAGGAGCTGATCGCTGATACCTCGCACCTCAAGCCTCATACCTCACTCCAAATCCTGCTTTTTCTAAATCTTTCCAAAAACCCGGATACGATTTTTCCACTACTTTAAAATCTTCAATTTCAATTTCCGGAACGATCAAAGCCAGCGGTGCGAAAGCCATTGCCATGCGGTGATCTTCGTAAGTGTTGATGAAAACTTTTTCCGGAATGCTTCTTTTAGCACAGTTTAATTTATAAATCTGACCTTTTTCAATCAGTTCGACACCGATTTTTGCCAGTTCGTTTTGCAGCGCTTTTACACGATCGGTTTCCTTGATTTTTAACGTTTCTAAGCCGGTAAAAGAAGCATCGTGGCCTAAAGCTGCACAAACAACAATTACAGTTTGCGCTAAATCCGGACAAGTTTTGAAATCAAAAATCTTGCGGATAACTGCTTTTGGTTCTTTTTTTAGCCAAACACCTCCATCTTTAAACTGTGAAGTGATGCCAAAATTCGCCATAATCTCCGTAATCGTGCTGTCGCCTTGCAAGCTATAGAGCGTTAATCCCGGCAAGAAAATCTCTGCCTCATTGCACAAAGCTGCAATAGCATACCAGTATGAAGCTGCGCTCCAATCTGGTTCCACATAAATTGTTGCCGGTTGAAAAGGTTGGTTTTGGATGGAAATTGTATTCCCGTTCCATTGATGCTGGATGCCGCATTGCTGCAACATCGATAAAGTCATTTCCACATAAGGTTTCGACGTTAATTCGCCTTCGATATGTAAGTTTAGACCAAGCGGCAATTGAGAAGCAATCAGTAGTAAAGCGGTAATGTATTGACTGCTGATATCGCCTTTGATGCTGATGTTTTCAGTTTTTTGCTCGAATCCGCCGGCAATTTTAATTGGCGGAAAACCTTCTTTTTCTTTGTAAGAGATTGTTGCTCCAAGGCTTTTTAAAGCATCAACCAGAATACCAATCGGGCGTTGTTTCATTCGTTCGCTTCCGGTCAAAATTACCTGATGCTGTTTTTGCAAGGTAAAAAATGCTGTTAAAAAACGCATGGCGGTGCCGGCCGGGCCGATGTTGATTTCGGGTGTGAGGTATGAGGTTTGAGGTGCGGGGACTTGTCCTGTTTCCCGCTCTCCGTTCTCTTGTCTCCGCTCCAAAACCCTTGCTAACGTTACTGTATCTGCTGCTTCCGATAAGTTTTCTACCTTCACTTTTCCTTCGCTCAAAGCCGAAATTACCAGCGCGCGGTTGCATTCACTTTTAGAACCCGTAAGCTTAATTGTTGCGTTTACAACACGATCAGGTTTACTCAGAATCAAATTTCCGGCTTCCATTAAGCTTCAACAACGGTAGTATTATTCATGATTTCGGTTTGCTTGCGGATGGATTCGTGGTGCATCAACTCCAGCAATTTCTCAGTAAAATCGGTGCTCAATTTTAATGCTTTAGCGTAAGATGTGCGTTTGTGCAAAATCTCGTCCCAACGGTTTACCTGCAAAATTGTAACGTTATTATCTCTTTTATAAGCACCAATCTTTTCTACCACAGCCATTCTTTCGGCCATTTTTGAGATAATTTGGTCGTCAATTTTGTCGATTTCTTTACGCAGTTCGGCCATTTTATCGATCACTGCTTTGTCTTTCAGTTCTGGTTTGCGTTGCGTTAAATGGTCCATCAACTCGCTTAAAGCAGAAGGCGTTAACTGTTGTTTCGCATCGGTCCAGGCAACAGACGGATCGATATGCGATTCGATCATCAAACCCTGCATATCCATATCCAAAGCTTTTTGCGCGATGTACGGAATCAGTTCGCGGTTACCGCAAATATGACTCGGATCGTTTATAATCGGCAATTCTGGTGCTAAAGTTTTTAAACTGATGGCCAAATCCCAATGCGGTTCGTTGCGGAAAGCTGATTTATCGAAAGAAGAAAATCCGCGGTGGATTGCTGCTAATTTGGTAATTCCAGCATGATTGATCCGCTCTAAAGCACCAATCCACAAAGAAAGATCAGGATTAACCGGATTTTTAACCATCACCGGAATATCAACGCCTTTTAAAGCATCCGCAATTTCCTGCACGGTAAACGGATTAACGGTAGAACGCGCACCAATCCATAAAATATCAATACCAGCAGCTAAAGCTTCTTCTACATGTTTCGCATTTGCAACTTCAATGGCAACTGGCAAACCGGTTTCTGCTTTGGCGCGTTTTAACCATTCTAAACCAATATTGCCGATACCTTCAAACTCGCCCGGACGCGTACGTGGTTTCCAAATGCCAGCGCGCAAAACGCTTACTTTACCGGTTTTGGCCAGTAAATGTGCGGTGGCAACCAATTGTTCTTCAGTTTCTGCGCTGCACGGACCGGCAATTAACAATGGCTCGTTGTTGATTTTCATCCAGGAGCTGAGTGGTTGTATTTTAAGATCGAGTTTCATAATGATGGAGTTTTGCTATTGAGTTTTAAGGATTTTTATGTGCTGAAAGAAGTATGTTAAATTTTGTCGTTTTTGCGGTACTCGCCTAAAATGTTAAAGTTGTGCGTGTATTTTAAAGCTTGTTTGATGGCCGAATCATATTGCTTTGGTTCCTGCCATTCTACATCAGCGTAAAAATTATACTCGTTTGGTTTGCCCAAAACCGGCATGGATTGTATCTTGCTAAGATTAACTTCGTGTTCCGCAAAAATATTCAACACTTTGGCAAGCGAACCAACTTCGTTTCCGGCCTGAAAACACAAAGAAGCTTTATTCGGATCAGCAACCGCAATGCTTTGTTTATCGGCTAAAATTAAGAAACGTGTAAAATTCTTTTTGTTGGATTCGATGCGTTTTTCCAGCGGATTCAACTCGTACAATTTTGCTGCCATCGTGTTGGCAATTGCAACGGTATCCAGCAATTTTTCATCGTGAACACGTTTGGCACAAGCAGCCGTGTCACTGCTTTCAATGATTTTGATCTGCGGATATTCTTCCATAAAATCCACACATTGCCGCAACGCAATCGGGTGGGAAATGGCATATTTTACATCTTCAAATTTTACACCCGGATAAGCCAGCAAATGCAATTGTATCCGCAATGAAACCTCGCCAACTACCGGGAAATTGTAGTTCATCATGAGCGAATAGTTGGGCAGCAAACTTCCGGCAATGCTGTTTTCTATTGCCATCACCACGTAATCAGCTTCTTTATTATTCAAAGCCTCGAAAGTTTGTTTGAAAGAAGTACATTCTACCAGTTCGATATCTTCACCAAAAAACTTAACGGCCGCTTCCTGGTGGAAAGAAGCTTTGATCCCTTGTATGGCAACTCTTGGTTTGTTCATGCTGTTTTTACAATGCAAAAAGTCCCGGCCTTTTGGGCCGGGACTTTTTGATATTTTGTTTCTTTATTCAGATTTTACATATCAGACCCGGCTCTTACCACTAAAGTAAAAGTAAAAAAAGCCGAAAAAGAATGTGTTGCTAATTGTCATTGTTGTATTGCGTTTTCAAATGTACATGGAAAATTGAGAATGTCAAGGGGAAAGTTGAAAAATTTAGTAACAATTTTTAAGCTAACGAAAAGCGTTAATAGTTTGTAATTTTAAAGAAATGGAATTTAGCTCTAATTATAAGCTGTGCTAAATCTGATTATCAAATATGCAAATCAAATCACAACTTATTGTTAAATTTGTACTGAGAATTAATTCTATAAATTGTTGTTAATGAAGTAATTGTTGTTAATTTTGTTAAATGTTTATTTTCAGTTTGTTAATTAAAATATTATTAATATTTAAATGGTAGAGAGCCAATTTTTACATTACGATTTAAAACTACTTGAACCATCATTTGGCTCAACGCTTACCGATTTAATTATTGAATTAGATTATTTAAGACGAAAACCGCTTGGAGGCTTAACGCATCCACAAGTGTTTTTTCAGTTAAAACACATTTTTCATACATTAGAAAGTATTGGATCAGCAAGGATTGAAGGGAACAACACGACTATTGCTGAATATATAGAAACAAAGCTTATCGAAAGTCAGACAGTTCCTCCAGGGATAAGAGAGATTCAAAATATTGAAAAAGCAATGGCTTTTATTGAAGATAATGTCAAAGACTATCCCATAAATAGGGCTTTTATAAGTGAAATGCATAAGATGATCGTAGATGGTTTACAACCTCCTCCAGACGGTGAGGGTGATCATACTCCTGGTGATTATCGAAAAAAGAACTTAACTATAACAAAGTCATCTCACAAACCACCAGAATGGTTAACAGTTGAAGATTATATGATTGAGTTGTTTGATTTTATCAATAAAAACGATGGGCAAAAGTATGATCTATTAAAAGCAGCAATTGCTCATCATAGGTTTGTTTGGATTCACCCTTTTGGCAATGGTAATGGCAGAACAGTTCGGTTATTCACTTATGCAATGCTTGTTAAAACAGGATTCAATGTTAATGTTGGAAGAATAATAAATCCTACTGCGGTTTTTTGTAGTAATCGAAATGATTATTATTCAAATCTATCTAAGGCCGATGAAGGTACTGATGTTGGAGTTTTGGAATGGTCTGAATACGTTTTAAAAGGATTAAAAGAAGAAATTGAAAAAATAGATAAATTAACAGATTATGATTTTTTAAGAAAAGAGATTTTATTACCAACAATTAGTCATTCGTTAGAAAGAAAATATGTAACTGATTTAGAGGGTAAAATATTAAAAAAGGTAATAGACAAGCAAATTATACAAGCGGGTGACTTAAAAGAATTTTTTGCAGGAAAATTAAGTTCTGAAATTTCACGTCAGATAAAGAGGTTAATAGATAAAAAAATGCTTGTTCCTGAAAATGAAGGATCAAGAAAATACATTGTACGCTTTGATAATAATTATTTACTAAGAGGCGTCATTAAGGCTTTGGGAGAAAAGGGTTTTTTACCAGTTCAAGATAATTGATTTATTACAAATACTACTTCTCCCGTTCCAACCCCGCGTAATACTCCTGCTGCATCACCTTAGCAACCTGCGTACTACCATCATGGCTCCAGCCGGGAGGCATCACCAAATATTTAATTTTATCAGCAAAAGTTGGTGCTTTTTTTACATCACTAATTAAAGCGCGCCATTCGTGGAAGATGATGTTAACCGCACCTAAATCATCAGGTTGTGTCGTTAAACCGTACTTAATAGGTTCAGGCAAATCTTCCTGAAAAGTACCAAATAGTCGGTCCCAAATAATCAGCATCATGCCCATATTTTTATCCAAATAAGGAACGTTGGAAGCATGATGAATGCGGTGATGCGCCGGTGTTACAAAAATTAAACTGTACCATTTCGGGAAGTTAATTTCTACTTGCGTGTGCACCAAATTTCCGTAAAGCTGAGTCAATAAATACGCATACAAAATATCCAAAGCCGAAAAACCCATCAGCGCAAGCGGCAAATAAAAGAAAACGCGGTAAAAAGGTTCGAAAACGGTGGAGCGGAAACCGGTAGTTAAATTAAAATGTTCGGAAGAGTGGTGCGTAACGTGCATCGCCCAAAACATGCGGCAATAATGGCCAACGTAATGCAAAACCCAGTACAAAAAATCCTGCGTTACCACGAGCACAAACCAGTAGAGAAACACGTTTTTGATCTCGAAAAAATGGAACTGGTAAAAGTAATTCAGCACAAAAAAGGTTGCGCCTTTAACAATTAGATTGATGAAAAAAGTTAAAGTGGTGAGATAAATATTCGTCCAGGTATCGCGTTTTTCGTACAGTTTGCGGTCTTCGCGGTAGCTAAAATACATTTCTACCAGCGTGAGGATGATCAGCAGGGCAAATAAACCGGCGGCGGCTTGATTTTTATGATCTAAATGAAGCATGAAAATTATGTGTTCTGGTAGAAGGATAAACTTTCGCAAAGTTCATCTTCGTTGCAGAAAATATCAATAGTGCATTGTCCAATCTGCGTCAATAATGAGCAATTGATCTTCCCGGAATTGTTCTTTTTATCGCTCTTCATCAGTTCGACCAAAGCCGGGATTGATGCTTCTTTTATCGACTGTTTTTCGTAGAATTTTTGAAAGGTTTGTACAATTTCATTCAATTCTTCCCCGGGTAAACCTGTTTTTTTATGCGATAAATAAGCTTCGCAAACCATTCCGATGGCAATTGCTTCGCCGTGCAGTAATGGATTTTTACCTTCCTGCAACGAAAAACTTTCTACGGCATGTCCAATAGTATGGCCGAAATTCAGGATTTTACGCAGTCCTTTTTCTTCCGGATCTTGTAAAACTACGTTGTTTTTTAGGTTGATGGAATGATGAATAAATTCCGCATCAATCGTTTCCGGCGATGCTTCTTTTAACAGGTTAAAATATGTACGATCAGCAATTAAACCGTGTTTCAGCATCTCGGCAAAACCGGAAAAAAGCTGACGTTGCGGCAAAGTGCGTAGGAAAAAAGTATCGATAAAAACAGCTTTTGGTTGCGCAAACGTGCCGATAATATTTTTGAGATGATCCATATCGATGCCAGTTTTGCCGCCAACAGAAGCATCAACCTGCGAAAGTAACGTAGTTGGAATCTGCACAAAATCAATACCTCGTTTAAAGGTGGAAGCTGCAAATCCGCCCATATCGGTGATCACGCCGCCGCCAACATTGATGAGCAAACTGTTCCTGTCAGCACCAAAATCGATCAGCATCCGCCAGATGCCAATGCAAAAATCGATGTTTTTGTTTTCCTCGCCGGAGGTAATTTCAATCAAATCATATTCAGCAATTTGCAACTGACTAATCAGCAGCGGCAAACAATGTTTTTCGGTCTGTTCATCCACCAAAAAGAAAACTTTGCTATATTTTTTCTCTTGCAAAAACTGGTTCAGTGCGGCAAAATCATCGTTAAAAACAATCGGGTATGAAATACTTTGTATCGTTTCCATGCTTATTTTACGTGTATCTTTTTACCGTCAAATTCAATATGGTCGCCAACTTTTACCTTTAAACGCTTGCGCAAATCCACTTCGCCGTTGTACTTTACCAAACCTTCGGAAACTACCATTTGCGCTTCGCCGCCGGTTTGTACCAAATGCGTGGCCTTTAGCAATTGGATGAGCGGAATATATTCGCCTTCTAATTTAAATTCGATCATAAGCTTGCAAAAATATAAAATTGGCTTGAGCGGACGTTATTCTGTTGTTCAAACGCTAATTTTACAACATGGAAACCCGCGCGCCGCATCAACCTACTTTTAAAAATACAACTTTATCTTTTGAAAATACAGAAATCGCTTTTCGCCACGAAAGTAACGCAGATTTAAAACGTGCTTACTGGTTGTTTAGGATTATCAACCTGAATTTTTTGGTGAAGATTGGTCCGCCGATAACCAACTTTGCTTTTAAAATCGGTTTGCCTATTAAATCATTGATTAAAGCGACCGTTTTCAACCATTTCTGCGGAGGCGAAACCATTGCCGAATGCGAACCGGCGATACGGAATTTGCAATCCGGAAACGTGGGAACGATCCTGGATTATTCGGTGGAAGGCGAAAATGAAGAAGCCGTTTTTGATGAAACGCGCGACCAGATTATCGCCACGATAAAACGTGCAAAAGGCGATAAAGCAATTCCGTTAACTGTTTTTAAAGTAACCGGTGTAGGCAGTTTTGAGCTGCTGGAAAAAGCAGATGCCGGTTTAACTTTTTCTGCAGAAGAAGAAATTGCCTGGCAAAAAGTAACGGACCGCGTCAATACAATCTGCAAAACTGCTTTTGATCTAAACGTTCCGGTGATGGTTGATGCGGAAGAAACCTGGATACAACGCACCATCGATTTGCTGGCGCTCAACATGATGCGGCAATACAACCGACAAAAAGCAATAGTTTACAACACGTACCAGCTTTACCGGCACGATAAACTGACTTTGTTGCAGGCAGATTTTGCCGATGCTTTAAAGGAAGGATTTTTACTGGGCGCGAAACTGGTGCGCGGCGCTTACATGGAAAAAGAAAACCGGCGAGCCGCGGAAAAAGGTTATCCAACCTTAATCCAACCAAATAAAGCAGCAACAGATCGTGATTATGATTTGGCACTCCTCTTTTGTATAAAAAATATCGACCGGATTGCGTTTGTGGCTGGCACACACAATGAACAAAGTTGCAAGCAACTGGCCGATTTGCTGGACGAATACCAGATTAACCACAATCATCCGCATGTTTACTTTTCGCAGTTGCTGGGCATGAGCGATAATTTGAGTTTTAACCTTTCTAACGCGGGTTATAATGTGGCCAAGTATGTGCCTTTTGGGCCGGTAAAAGCAGTATTGCCTTATCTTTTCCGCCGGGCACAGGAAAACACAGCCATTGCTGGGCAAACCAGCCGGGAGTTGGGTTTAATTAGCAAAGAAAAAAACAGAAGAAAAATTTAAGCTGATGCTGTTTTTATGCAACTAATTCTCTTAATAAATAATTAGAAAATATTATTGGTATTATTTATAATAAAATAGCATATAGTTTAAGATTTTTAAGTATTTTTCGAGCGTTACTACAGATAATCAGCATGATCGTATTCTTGTCATGGCTTATAATATTCGAAAAATATGAAGACATTTACCTTTTTAGCGTTATTTTTTACAAGTACATTTTTATATGCTCAAACAGAGCAGCGTATAAAAATAATATCTGTTACACCTTCTATAAATACCGGTCAGGATTACTCTTCTTGGTTATCCGACGACCTGAATAACTTGGTCCCAAATGTTTGGAGTCCTGCTAATTTAAGCTGGGTAGATATCACTTTAAAGCTGGAGAAACAAAGTAAAATCAGCCGCCTCTCTTTTTACGATTTTGAAGGCGTTTTTACTGATGATCCAGCTTCTATTTATGCTTTAAATGGTAATGTAAAAACTTATTTAGGCCTTTTTACCGGCGAGACTTACAAACAATTTGTTGATTTAAACCTGGCAAAAGTGGTAACGGCTGATGCAATTATCATCCATAAGTTTAATAACAGTATCCCGCAGAAAGTGCAGGTTTATGGATTCCCGGTTACTACAGTTACGCCAATACAAAAAACGCAATCTGTAATCAGTTTCCCAGACCTTGCCGATAAAACTATACGCGATGCCTCTTTCGATTTAATAGCAAGCAGTAATAACACTGCTGTGCCTATTGTTTTTTCGTCGTCTAACCCGGCAGTTGTTTCTGTTTCTAATTTAACCGGAAGTTGGAAAGCTACACCTTTAACGGCCGGAACGGCTAATATTAAAGCCACACAGGCAGGAAATAACAATTACATCGCGGCTACAGATGTAGTAAAGCAACAGGTAGTAAAACTGCCGTTGTTGGCCAACCAGAACAAACTGCCAATGGTTGGGAACAATTGGTACCAGTTAAACAGCAACGGCGATGGCACTACGGCCACAAGTGGTTTGCAGCAATTGTTTGATGGCAACCTTACCGATCCTGTTTTTATGGGCTGGGGGAAGATTTTACCTAACTACAATTGTTATTACGAATTTAAAAACCTGACTAACGTAACCATTTCAAAATTAAGGTTTTATGACGGACAGGGCATTTTTACAGATCAGCCTTTTAAATTGTATGCCAAAGCTACGGCAACTGCTGCACCTGTGCTGATTGCTACTTTTACCGGTGAAAAATACAACGAATGGGTAGAAGTAAATTTATCAACCCCGGTAAAAGCGCAATATTTAATTGCCAATGTTTGGTCGGGTTTTCCGGTGGAGATGGAACTTTATGGAACCTTTCAAACAGCTCCTGCTAAAAGTTTGTACCCGAAGAAAGACATCCAGTTTGCCGATATGGACGGTGTTAATTCTTTTGTGTGGGATTTTTTGCAAAGTTGGGATAACGCAAACATCCGGGACAAGGTCTACGAACCTAAAATGAAGCTGCTAAATTCCTTTTCTCAATACCGGGATTACGTGGATTGGGAAAAAATAGAACCAACCCAGGGCAATTACACCTTTAACCCAACCCAGTTTGGCGGCTGGAATTATGATGTAGTTTACAAGCGGTTGAAGGATGATGGAAAAGACGTGGTGGCTTGTTTAAAAACATTGCCAGATTGGTTCCTTCAAAAATATTATCCTGCCGATCAGCAAGATTCTGAAGATGTGCCAGCTCCTTATGGTTCGGATCTTCTCAACCCAAATTCGTACATCTTGCAGTCTAAAATGGCGTTTCAGTTTGCGGCAAGATATGGCAGTAACAAAAAAGTTCCGGTAAGTTTACAAAGCGGCGTGGTTAAAGGCTACGTTTACCCAACGGCACCGGAAGCAGGCACAAGGACACGCGAAACCGGTTTAGGTTATATCAAATACATCGAATGCGAAAATGAGCGCGACAAATGGTGGAAAGGACGTAAAGCGTACCAAACGGCCCGGGAATACGCAGCCAACTTATCCGCTTTTTATGATGGTAACAAAAACACAATGGGTGCAGGAGTTGGGGTAAAAAATGCCGACCCGGATATGCAGGTAGTTATTGGTGGCACGGCTGCATCTTCCATAGATTATATGAGAGGGATTATAGACTGGTGCAAAGAATACAGGGGTTTAAAACCCGATGGCAGTGTAAACCTTTGCTTTGATGTAATCAACTATCATTATTACTCCAACGACTCCGGAATTTCCCAAAATGGTTATGCCACCAGTGGTGCTGCTCCGGAGTTGTCAAGTTCGGCAACAGATGCGTTAGCTTTTACCAATTTGGCAAGAGAGTACAATTTAGAGGTTTGGATTACAGAAACCGGATATGATGTAAATGTCCATAGTCCGCAACGGGCACCTGCAATCGGGAATAAAACACCGGAAGAAGTGCAGGCAGACTGGATACTGCGTTCGGCATTCCTTTACGCACAAGCTGGGATCAACAAGCTGTTTTTCTATCAAACATACGATCAAAATATCGATAGCTGGGGTCAGTTCGGTTCTTCCGGGTTATTGAACGATGGCGACAGGAAACGCAAACCGGCGGCAGATTACCTGTTCCAAACCAAAAGAATGATGGGAAACTATACCTATAAAGAAACTATCCAGGCTAACCCAACCATACATCGCTATCAGCTAAAAGACACTTCTGTTTACGTAGCTTACGTACCATTGGCACAAGGTAAAACTTTAGATTATAACTTGAATTTAGGCACTGCCGCCAAAGCAAAAATCTATTCGCTTAAAATTGGCCAGGATAGTATGGCTGTAAAAGACGCAAAACTGGCTGGCAACAGTTTAAGTATCACCTTAACAGAAACACCTATTTTTATCAAGGTGACAGGCAATAGCACCGTGGTTAAAAATCTAAATGTTATTCCTTCCGCAAGCGGTATAAGTTCGCTGCTGTCTTCTGTAACAGATTCTTCATCCATAAAAACAGCAACAGCTTTTACAACGCTTACTTTGTACCCTAACCCAACTACAAGTGCCGTTACGGTAGCATTTGATAACCGCACCACAGGCCCGGTTTCCATAAAAATATTTAATGCCGCAACCGGAAACACCGTTAAGCAAACTGATTCTGGTAAAGCAAGCACTTATTTTGCACAAACAATAGATATAAGTACTTTACCAGTTGGCACTTACGTTTTAGAAGTAAAGCAAGGCGGTTTAAAAACTTCGCGAAAAATAATCAAGCAGTAATTTAGTTTGAGTTAGCTGTTAGGCGTAATTATTTGTGATGTGCCGCAAATAATTACATTTGCAAGGATGTTGACCCGGATTAAATGAAGGTTTTTATTGCCGAGAAAAAGGTTTCTTCAGATAAAACCATCCTGTATTTTCTGCTGGTTTGGAGCTTGGTCAACTTCCTGCAAAGCTATTTTACACAACTTCACCCAGACGAAGCTTACTACTGGCTTTATTCGCGTTTTTTAGATTGGGGTTATTTCGATCATCCGCCGATGGTTGCCTTATTTATCCGCGCCGGTGATTCTTTGTTCCATAACGAGTTGAGTTTGCGTTTGCTTACTGTTTTTAGCAGCACTTTTTCATGGTGGATGTTGTGGCAGATTGTCAAGAAATATCAGGTAGAAGCGATGTGGTTTATCCTCGTTGTTTCTTCCGTTTCCATTTTTCACATTTTCGGTTTTACCACTACGCCCGATGCGCCGCTGTTTTTTTTCAGCACCTTATTCTACTTCTTTTACCAGCAATATTTAGAGAAAGACAAACCGCTTTTTGCTATTCTGCTCAGCCTGTCATTGGCTGGCGCTTTGTACAGTAAATATCACGCAGTTTTATTGGTGATTTTTACGCTGATAGCCAGTCCCAAATTATTTCTGCGGAAATCGTTCTGGCTGGTTGCCGCACTTACGCTGATACTGTTTTTACCGCATGTTTTCTGGCAGGTCAATCACGGTTTCCCTTCGGTGAAATACCATTTGTTTGAGCGGGAAGCCAATCATTACGAGTTTCAGTTTACTTATTTATTTTTAGTCGGACAGCTTTTTATGGCTGGCCCGTTAGTCAGTTGGTTTTGGTATTATCAGGTTGCCCGGTTTCGAGCAACTGATGTTTTTACCCGGACATTGCTTTTTAATTTTGTTGGAACGTTAATTTTCTTCCTCGCCAATACGCTCAAAGTTGCCGTGCAGCCACATTGGACTTTGATCGGTTTCCTTCCGTTCGTACTACTGGTTTTGATCTCGCTTCAACACAAACCAAAACCGAAATGGCTGCAACCAATTTTATACGCTAACTTAATTCTTTTACTGTTGATGCGTTTAGGTTTGATGGTGAAAAACCCAATCAGCATGGAAATTGGTGTGGTAAAAAGTTATTTCGGCAACCCGGAATGGACGGAAACAATTCGAAAAAAAGCAGGAAACGCTTACGTCATCTTCCCCGATAACTTCCAAAACCCGGCCTGGTACAGTTATTACAGCAACTCGCTTCAAGGTTTTTCCTACGATTCCCGCTTTTACCGCAGAACGCAATTTGATATTTGGCCTTTGGAAGATAGTTTGCAGCAAAAACGCGTCTATTTGGTAACTGACGATCCTGTAAAAGAGTTTAAAACCGATACTTTAAATACGGCAAAAGGCATTTTTTACGGTGCTTGGATTGATCAAACCCGAACATATCAGAAAATTTCGGTGGAAGCAGACTCGTCACAAATCCAAACCTCTCCCGGAAAAACGGTTCATCTCAACTTAAAAATCACCAATCCTTATGACAAACCTGTCGATTTCAGCAATAAAAACCAGCAGCATATTGTGGTTTTGCGCGCTTATTTGATGCAAGAAGATTCGGTTTTGGGCAATCAATTAGCTCCAGCAAGCTTCAACCAAATCCAGTTAAAATCCGGGGAAAGTAAATTCTTTCCATTCGATCTAAAAATACCTTTGCGAAAAGGAAAATACACACTTTTGTTTTCGGTTAAAACGCCGCCGTTTTCGGGTCCGCGTAGTAGTCCGTTTATCCCAATTACCGTTCAATAATTTGCTATGAATACTACTTTACGCAGCTTTTGCTTTTTTGCCCTGATGCTTCTTTTATCGGTTAAAATTTGTGTTGCCCAAAATCTGGACATCCATTTTAACGGCTACAGCTTTTTTGATAACCGCGAATATCGTGCTTTTGAAGAACGATCGCACACTTATTCCGGTGCCCGCGCCGAACTCGATTTGGGCGTAAATTTAGATTCGCTTAACCATTTTCGTTTTGGGGTGAATGGAATCCACGAGTTTGGCGCCAATCCTTTTTTCCTAAAAGCCGATCCGGTGATTTATTATTCTTTCACCGGTAAAAAAGGCTGGCTGTTTAATATTGGTTCTTTTCCGCGGGAAGGCTTGATTACCGATTACCCGATTGCTTTGCTAAACGATACCTTGAATTATTACCGGCCAAATGTGCAGGGGATGCTCACCAGCTACCAAAGCCCTTGGGGGAAGGAAACGATTTGGATTGATTGGGTGAGCCGGCAAACGGCAACCGACCGCGAGCAGTTTATTTTTGGTGCGTCCGGCAAATATTTGCCCAACCCGTACGGGCCGTTCTTTTTGTCGCATTATTTTATGTTGCTGCACGATGCCGGTGCCGCAATTTTACTGCCGAATGATTACATCCGCGATAACGGCGGCGGGCAATTGCGCGTTGGTTTGGATTTCAGTCATAAAACTTTTTTGGATTCATTGACTTTTGAAGCCGGCGGAATGCTTTCGTTAGAACGGGTACGCGGTTTGGATGGTTTCCAAATCCCGAAAGGTTTTGTGGCCGAAATCAACATCAACCATAAACATTTTGGCTTGCGCGATAATTTTTACGCCGGGCAAGGCCACCACATTACTTACGGCGACTCTTTTTACGAAAAGAAAATGTACAACCGTTTGGATCTCATTTACACGCCTTTTATTTACAGCCAGATTAGAGGCAGTTTTGTTTTGAGTTTCCATCAATCGCCGGGGAATCTTGGCGATAGCCAGCAGGCTTTTAGGTTAACTTATGATATTGGTAGGAAGAATTTGGTACGGTTTAAGGATTAGAGGTTGGATTTTTGGTGCTTCTTTTACTATGTATTTTTCGTAATAATCATCATTTTTTGAATGGTTCTACCGGTAACATGAAACGTACCATGCAGGAAATGATGAGTTTGAATTTGATGAGTACGGAAGGTAAAAAGGCTTGATGCTGTTTTTATCGGTTGTTTTTCAGAATTAGTTACTTTCTTAAATTAGTTAAATTTTGATGTGTTAATTTGATTTTAATTACAAGAGCAACATGAATTCAAAAATTGAACGTTTAAAAACAATTATTGAAGGAGATATACCAGGAGGTAGTTACTGGGATTATCACGGCAACTCTTTACTCATAGAAGAAATGGACAAATTTACTTTTGAGGATTGGAGTTACTTGAAAGCTGATTTGAGAAATTGGAAAAGTGAAGACTTGACTATCATAGCAGATGCTGTAACAGAAGTTAAATCGGATTTAATTGATGTAAATATGCTTTATGGATACATCATAACAATTGCGGATGACGAAGAGGTTTACTATCTAATCCAAAACCTCCAAATTTTAGGTGACAAAAAACGAAAACCAGTTGAGTTATTAAACCTTATTAGAGATAGAATTACTAGTTTGAAATTTTCTAACTTTCCTCTTATAGACTCAGATTATAATCATTACAGTAATTTGATTAATGAAATAATTGAAACCAGCAATAAAACTACAGATACGTAAAAATGACTACACTATCTTTAGTTTATAATTGGAAAGCATTGTTTACGCATAGTATATAATATCAAAATCTCACACTTCTTTTACCACCTATTTTTCATACTGCACCGTCATCTTAGCAACCCGTTCTTCCAACGATTCCATCGTCATTTTCTCACGCAAACGGTCAACTAAAATTGGGAAAGCAAATGGTGTTGGCCGTTTGATGGTTTTGATGATGATTTCTTGTGTAGAAATTCTTTGCAAAGCTGCCCTCAACCTAAATTCTTCCAATTGATACGCCAAAGCTTCGTTATAAGCCTGTTGCACCAATAAATTATCCGGTTCGTATTCGCTAAAAACCTCAAATAATAAGGAAGTGGAAGCTTGCAAATGTTTGTTTTTGATGGGTTGGCCGGGATAACCGGTAAAAACCAAACCGGCAATATGCGCAATATCACGGAAACGGCGTTTGGCCATTTCGGTGGCGTTTAAGCTTTGCTGAATGTCGTCCAATAGGTTTTCTTGCGAGAAAAGATCTTCCTCCAATGCTTCTTTTATCGGTATAAAATCATCAGTCAGCAGTTCAAAACCGTAATCGTTCATGGCGATTGAAAAAGTGGCTTTTTTGATCAACGCCAAACGATAAGCTAAAAGCGACGCCATGCCTTCGTGCACTTGCCGGCCTTCAAACGGATAAAAAAACAAATGGTGTCCTTCTCTGGATTCAAGTTCTTCAATCAAAAACTGGTGACTTTGCGGCAAACAGGAATCTTTAGCCTGCAAATCGAACAATGGTTTTAACGCTTTTATTTCGATGTCTTTTTCCAATCCATGCGCTACTTCGTCGAGTTTTTGGCGGATTACTGCACAATATTGCGACGAAAGCTGCATCCGCTGGCCCATCCAACTTGGAATTATACCTTTTTTTGACGCTGATTTTTTGACGAAAGCCGTCATATCTTTCACTTTAATCAGCTCCAAACTTCTTCCTGCAAACCAAAAATTATCGCCGGGTTTTATTTTGGAAATGAAATTTTCTTCAATCGTACCCAAACTGCCGCCGCTTAGCCATTTTACGCGCAGGCTTACTTCGCTGGTTATGGTTCCCATGCTCATGCGGTGGCGCATGGCCACGCGGCGGTTGTTTACTTTATATAAACCTTCTTCAATTTCCACCTTTAAAAACTCGTCGTATTGGCCGAGGGTTTTGCCGCCGTAAACAATAAAATCGAGCAAACTGCCAAATTCTTCGCGCGTGAGATCGGCATAAGCATGTGCTGTTTTTACCTGCCTAAAAACAGCATCGGCATAAAATCCTTCGGAAACGGCCAGCGTAACCAAATACTGCATCAACACATCAAAAGCAAGCAAAACCGGGTCGCGACTTTCGTAAATTCCGGCCAGCATCGCTTCTTTTAAAGCTGCGCCTTCCATCAGTTCCAAAGAATGGGTTGGCACGAAATACGCTTTGGAAGTTGCTCCGGGATGATGCCCGCTTCGGCCAGCGCGCTGCATAAAACGGGCAACACCTTTCGGGCTACCGATTTGAATTACGGTATCAACCGGACGAAAATCAACACCTAAATCTAAACTCGACGTGCAAACAACCAGCTTCAACATTTCTTCGTGCAGCGCGTTTTCCACCCATTTTCGCAAATCGTTATCCAGCGATCCGTGGTGCATCGCCATAATTCCTGCATATTCCGGATACTTATCCAAAATAGCATGATACCAGATTTCGGCATGTGCGCGCGTGTTGCAAAACAGCAAAGTGGTATTGCTTTTGGCCACAATTTCCATCACTTGCGGCAGCAGTTTTACGCCGAGGTGCCCGCTCCATGAATATTTTTCGATTTGGTGTGGAATAACGGATTCTATCGTGATCTTTTTCTCAATAGCAGACCGGATCAAACGGATATTTTCCTTTGGGAAATCATTTCCCAACAAAACATCTGCCGCTTGTTCTAAATTACCGATAGTTGCGGAAATACCCCAGATTTTCAGTTTGTTCGGTTGACGGTTTTCAGTTGCTATTTGCTGCGTATTTGGGGAGCTAGAAATACCATCGCCAGTGGCTCCCTCTCCTGTGGAGAGGGCTGGGGTGAGGCTCTTCAACCGCGATAATCCTAACTCCACTTGCACACCTCTTTTACTGCCTAAAAGTTCGTGCCACTCGTCCACCACCACCAATTGTAAATGTTGCAGCGTTTTTGGGTAATCTTTTTGGGCTAGCATTAAGTGCAGGCTTTCGGGCGTGGTCAATAAAACTTCGGGGAGTTTTTTGCGGAGGGCATTACGTTCCGCAGTAGAAGTATCGCCAGTTCTTGTGCCAATCGTCCAAGGCAAACCCAAATCATCACAAACAGATTGCATCGCTTTGCGGATATCGTTGGTCAAAGCGCGAAGCGGCGTAATCCACAGCAGTAAAAGTCCGTTGTTTTTTCGGGTCTGATAATCTTTTGGATTTGCATTGATGTAACCAACCAGAAAGGGCAGAAAAAGCGCGAATGTTTTACCGCTACCTGTTGGCGCGTTAAGTAAACCCGAATTTCCAGCCAGATAAGCATCTTCCATTTCCTGCTGAAAAGCGAACTGCTTCCATTTTTTTTGCTTGTACCAACTGCGGATTACCTGCTGCCCTTTTGTGATCATTTGAATATAATACAAAGTTAAGCTGGTTTGGTTAGGAAGCAACAACGTTAACACAATCAGGCATTGCGAAGTAAAATTTTTTTCTTGATCAAAATTGTATATTTGTAACTAAATAACAGTTGCAAAAAGTAATAGAGTTTGAGTAAATTAGAGAAATTAATCGCCCGCTTTTTATCTAAACTAAAAGACCTGACTTGGGACGAGATGGTATTGATACTTGCATACTATGGTTACAACGAAATCCCTCCAGGAAAAACGGGCGGCTCCAGAAGGAAATTTCTTTGTGATAATGATATAATTGCTTTACACAAGCCTCATCCACAACCAATTGTGAAATCGTATGTAATTAAACAGCTATTGATTGAACTGAAACAGAAAGGAAAAATAAAAAATGGTTAACTCTTTAAATTATCAGGATTATACAGCAACCATAACTTACAGTGCAGAGGACGAGGTTTTTTTTGGGAAAGTTATCGGATTAAACGATCTGATCCTTTTTGAAGGGACTTCGGTTGCCGAACTGAAACAGGCTTTTGCAGAAGCAATAGAAGATTATTTGACCACGTGCAAAAATTTGGGAAAATCACCGGATAAGGCTTACAAAGGTTCTTTTAACGTACGCGTACCTGCAAGTTTGCATAAGCGGGCTGCTTTAGTTGCTTCGCAGCATCATGTTACTTTGAATGATTTTGTAAAAACAGCTTTAGCTTACGCCGTAGATAATGAATTGCCTATGGCTTTTTCTGAGGAACAAACCGGATACAAAGCTGATAAATAATTAATAAAAATATACCGGTAAAAGAAGTATGCTAACCTTTTGGAAACAATTCCCGCTGGACTTTTTCCAGTTCGGATAACACTTATTCTACCTTCAACTGATTCTCAATCTTGCCAGGGTGCAATTTATTCAACCCTAACAAAAGCTTGTCCACATCCTTTTTGCCAGCTTTGCCTTCCAGCAAAATCGTGTTTCCGTTTACATCCGCTTTTGCTAAAGGATAATTTTTTAAAACGCTGTCCACCGCTTGTTTTAAAGGTAAATCAGCATTCAGTTCAACTGGTGCCACTACGATTTGATTGATAATCCCTTTCACAATATTAACGCTCTTCACCGTTTGCTCTACTTGTCCTTTCGATTTTTCGGAAGCGCATTTACCGGTTAAAGTAACTACGCCATCCTCAACGGTGAAATTAACAGCGGCAAAATTGACTTCGTTTTGTGCTTTTGCAAACAGGTCTGCCTTAATGTTTTTGTCTTCGTTTGCCTGGTTGCAACTGGTGCACAGCAAAAGGAGCAGGCACATCAACACAACAGGAAAAAGTTTTATAGTGATAAAAAAAGCATGCCGTCCTGCTGATTTTTGATTGCTTTTTAAAAGTGCGTTGCTGCGGAAGCGGGTTGTTGTGTTTGCCATTTTTGATGATTGTTAAGCTTTATTAAAAAGCTAAAATACCTGCCGTTGTTTTGTTTTTTCTGATCAAGTTCCGGCTTGCGGTGCTGCTATCGGCATCCTCCCAATTTCGGGTATGGTAATGGCAATCTACCTCCTATACAAAATAGGAAATATTGATCACCATGAAAAAATATCTAATCGCTTTAATCATTTTTACTTCTTGCAAAACACAGCAAAAATACATTTTTACGCCTGGTGACACAGTTAAAGTGCATCAAACCAAGTTCCTGATTTTGGATTACAACAAAGGCCGTAAAGGTTTTTTTTACAAAGCGAGGGATTTAAACCGCGGTTTTTTTGTTGAATATTTTTCGCAAGCGCGTTTAAAAGCGGGAATGGAATTACCCAAAAAAGTTTACGCGCTGAAAAAATAATTAGCTTTGATTTTTTTTCGGTGAAAAAAATAAAAAAATGCTTCCTTTATTACTAAAGGAACCTAAACCTATCAGGAAAATAAACACATGTTTTTTGTTTTGGTACCCGATAAAGGAATTGTTTTTAAAAGTTTCTGCCGAAGGAAAATATGTAGGCATCATCATTCATTTCCTGAGAGATGCGTTCAGGGCTAATTATCTTCCTTTTCATGATAATCAAAAAATGCTGGCTGCTGCCTTGCACCTGTAACATTTAATAAAGTGCTGTATCTAACCGGGCACAAACAAAAATATCAGCTTTAACAGCTTTGTTAACATGCCCGATTTTGAGGATATCTATAACCGTTATGCGCCGCAGATTTTCCGTGTGTGTTTGGGCTATACAAATGATGCAGAACAAGCTAAAGATTTGGTGCAGGAAACTTTTATCTCGGTTTGGAAGAATGTGTCAGGCTTCCGTAATCAATCTCAAATCAGTACGTGGATTTTCAGGATCGCAACGAACAATTGCTTGCGTGCTATAGCGGTTGCCAAACGGATGCCTGCTGCCGAACTGCCGTTTGACTTAGCTGAAACATTCGAGGAATCGCCGGAAGAAAAACTAAGCTTTTTATACAAATGCATTGCAGAACTGGAGGAAACAGAGCGTATAATCATTTCATTAGAACTGGAAGGTTTGCCCCAAGCCGAAATTGCTGCTATTGTTGGTTTGAGCAACGGAAATGTACGGGTGAAGATTTATAGAATTAAGGAAAAACTGGCTCAAAAATTTAAAGCAGATGGACAATTTAAATGATTTGAAAGCCATTTGGCACACTGCGAAAACGGATATTTTACCAACTTCTGTTGAGATGAAGCAGTTGATCAAAAAATTTCGCAACCAAAAGCTGCGGAATAAATGGATAACTATTTTAGTATCCTGCTTCATTTCCATCCTGCTTACCGTGGTATTATTTATTACGCCCTTTAAAATGTTTATTACTTATCTGGGAGGAGGGTTAATGGTTGCATCTACTGTTTTGCTTGCCGCTACTAATATTAAATCCCTGAAACGTTTTTATCAGCTTGATAATTGCAGTAACCAGGAATTTCTGGCGTTTATAGAGCAAACCCGCCAGAACCAGATTTATTACTACAAAAAAACACAAGCTGTTTTTTACTTATTCTGGGTAATTGGCTGGCTGTTGTACTTGTACGAACCTTTCTCTAAGTATCCTGGCTGGCTTATTTATGTTTACGCATTTGCCATAATTTATGTGTTCGTGATGTGGTTTATTGTGCGGCCGCATTACGCTAAAAAAGATGCAGAAAAATTAAATAACACAAGGCAGCGCTTAGAAAAAATCTCCAATCAACTTAAAGAATATGAAACTTAACAGTGTTCCAAAATCAGCCCTTGCGCTGCTCATTATTGGTTTGCTAATAACTATCCTTACACCAATAATCAACCGTTACTTCCTGCTGCCAAATTTTTTAAAAGGCTTTTTAAACGGTTTTGGTTTAACTATTGAAGTTTTTGCAATCATCAAAATGGATCGAAGCAAGAAAAAAGCAAAGTGTGCCATCTCAAACAACCGATAAGTTGCTTTTGAAACTTGAAAGTTCCACTCAAAATAAAATGCTTCTTTTACCAACCATTTTTTAGGTTGATAAAAGAAGCATCGGACGAATTCCGGCATGAATTATGGTTCGACAAGCTCACCATTAAAGAGCATAGATCTACTTCTTCTCAGGCAACAAAATAAACCGGATCAGATTATCGCCGCTTAAATACTGGTTGGCAGCAGCTTTAGTACTTTGAACAGTAATCTGGTTTAGGTTTTTTACATGCTCCAGCACATCTGCCGGGTCTTGTTGGTATTGATAGCTTTTAGAAATCTGTCCTAACCAAAAACCGTTGTTTTTCAACTGCAATTCTGTCGAGCGGCTTTCTTCTGCTGCAAACTTCTGGATGTCTGTTGCCTCTGCACCGTTCTTTTTAATCTTGTCGATCTCCTCCAAAGCAGCATCAATTAACTTGTTTACATTTTCGGGCGCGCAACCAAAAGAAACGGTGATGTTGTACCGTTTATTCGGGATTTTGGTATAACTTGCTTGCACCCGGGGCGAGTAAACACCACTTTCTTTTTCGCGCAAACGCTCAATCATTTTAATGTTCAGGATTTCTTCCAAAGCATCCAACTGCATATTGTTGGGTTCATCATAAACATAATCTCCCGTAAAAACCAACTGTACCGAGCTTTTTGCTTCCAGTCCTTTATGTACGGTTTTGGTGATTTTGCCAGCAGGCGCATGGATGTTTAAGTTTTTATAAGCTGATGGTTTGCCTGCAGCCGGTAATCCGCCCAAATATTTTTCTAACAATGGTTTTATTTTTTCGGGATCGAAGTTACCAACCAAAGTAAAAACAGCGTGACTGTTATCGGCAAAACTTTGCTGGTAAAAAGAGTATGCTTTATCCAACGTGGCGGCGTCCAATTGTTTCAAAGTTGGTGTGCTGCCACGCAAGTTGTAATTGCTCATTACGGCTGCAATGGTATCCTGAAAAACACTTTCGGGCACGGCAGCGCGACTGCCAATTACGGTTTTGTATTGAGAAATGTTGGAAGTCCAGATGTTCGGGTCTTTTCTGGGAGCAGTGGTGTAGAGATAAATCAGTTGCAAGGCAGTTTCTAAATCGGCAGGCGAAGCACTGGCATTAAAACCCTGCGCGGTAGAACTGATGTAAGGCGAAACATTTGCAATTTTACCCGTCAACATTTTATCCAATTGTATCTGCGTAAAAGAACCAACGCCGCTGCTGCCGATCACGCCATCGGCCATATCAGCCGAAGTATAATCCGCATCGCTGGCCAAAGAAGTACCGCCAAAACTATAACTGTTGATTAATATCTGGTCGTTCTTAAAATCAGTTGGTTTTAAAACTACTTTTACACCGTTGCCTAAAGTTAATTCGGTCGTGTTGATGGCTGCGTTTTTCTTTTCGGAAACAATTTTAGAACCTGAAGGAGTTTTTTCCAGCAATGGTTTATTGCTTACTTCATCTACGTAAGCTTTAATTCCTTCTCCGGCAGTCGAAATCCAGTTTAACAACGTCTTTTCATTTGGCAAATTGGCTTTTTCCTTTTCCGGAGCTTGTACAATAACTACGCGGTTTTCATCGCTGATAAATTTGCTGGTCAGCGCATTCATTTCGCTTAATTTAATGCTTGCGATGTTGGTTTTATAAAAATCATATTTAAAATCGATACTTGGAATGGCATCTCCTTCCAAAAAGTTTTGCTGGTATTGATTTACAAAAACGGTTGATCGGGTTTTATCTTTCTCTTTAAACTGTTGTTCTAAAGCTGCCATCACACCTTTTTTAGCACGGTCGAGTTCGGTTTGTGTAAAACCAAATTTTTCTACGCGGTCATTTTCGGCAATAACTGCTTTAATGCCTTTTTCCAGTTCGCCAGGTTTTGCTACCACTACAGAACTGAAAGCATCCAGCCTGGCCAAAAAGCCGCCATAACTGCTTTGTGCAAATAAAAATGGCGGGTTTCCTTTTTGGGTCAATTCTGCAATCCGTGCGTTGATCATGTTGTTAAAAAGGTTAATGCGCATGTTTTGCAGCAAATCCATCGTGTTTTTTACCGTTGTGCCAGGGTGTTTTACCACTATTTGTGCAATGGTGTAAGGCTGCTCTTTGTCCGTTACAATTTTTACCAGTGTTTGCTTGTGTGCCGGAATTTCATAAATCGTTAGTGGTTTTTCTTTAGCGGGATTTTTCAGTTCCGAGAAATTTTCCCTAATCAGTTGCAATACTTTCTGCGGATCGAAATCGCCAACGGCAACTACAGCCTGCAAATCCGGGCGGTACCAGTCTTTGTAAAAATCCTTGATTAGCGGATGTTTAAAATTCTTTAGTATTTCTTCTTTTCCGATGGGCAAGCGTTGTGCGTAACGCGAATTATTTAACATCACCGGAAGCGTTTGCAACTGGATCCGCTCCTGCGCATTTTTTCCGCGAAGGCGTTCTTCTTCTAAAACTACACCGCGTTCTTTATCAATTTCGCTGTCATCAAAAGTATCCAAACCAGCCCAGTTGGCCAGAATATCGAAACCTTTGGCAAAAAGAGCCGTGCTGTCTGTAGGCAAAGGCAGTTGGTAAACCGTTTGGTCGAAAGAAGTATAAGCGTTTAAATCGGCACCAAACTTCACCCCGGATTTTTGCAGGAAGTTAACCAATTCATTTTTTGGGAAATCGCGCGTGCCGTTAAAAGCCATATGTTCTACAAAGTGTGCCAAACCTTGCTGGTCGTCGTTCTCTAAAACCGAACCTGCTTTGTTTACCAGGTATAAATCAGCACGGTTTTTAGGTTCGGTGTTTTTACGGATGTAATACGTTAAGCCGTTAGGCAATTTGCCAATGAGAACAGCCGGATCAGCGGGAATAAGCGAACCGGCAAGTGTTTCTGTTTGCGGTTTGTTTTTGGGCGAAGGCTGTGGTTTGGTTTTGATCTGCGCAGTTGCAACAGATGTAAAAGCCAATAAACTAACGGAAAAGTACAATAAGCGATGTTTTAACATGTGCTGTTTTAAAGGAAGATTTGAAATTATTTTTGTATTTGGTTAGAAATTAGAATGCTGTTTTTACTGCTCCTTCTCTTAAATTAATTTTGAGGGGCTGTCGCTTTGATCATATCCATCAATTCGCTTTGGTGCGTCATTACCATTTGCTGGCCGATCATCATTCCTTTCTGCATCAAAACCGGCGATTTTTCGACCATCTTTTTACCAAGTGGTGTTTGATAGAATTTAGTCAGTTCTTTTATTTCAGCTTCAGAAAACTCTGCTGCATAGATTTTTGCCATATCGTTTTTAATCAAATCCCAGCTTAAATACTTGGATAAAAAAGCCTTCATCGCATCAGAAAAAGCTTTTTGCTGATTTGAAGGAAGGTTAGCTGTTTGAACTTTAAGGATGTTATTTATAGAGCCGGTCATATGGTCAGGAACTTCCATCACGATCAGCATATCTTGTGCTGCTTTTAAATGAGATGGCGTAAAAGTAGTTTCCTGTGCTTTTAAGTTAATGCTGATAAAAAAGCAAAAAGCGGTTAAAGCAATACTGAATTTGGTGTAAAATTGGTTCATTTCCGTAAGGTTTTAATTAAACCTTAATGATAATGTTTTTCCGGTACATCAGCCATAAAATTACAAACCAAATTAAAACATAAGTGAGTGCGCCAGCCAACGAAGCATTGATTGGCGAAAAGAAAGGGGTAAAAAAGGTTTCGTACAAGTAGGTTTTGGAATCTACAGGTTTGCCGTTTAACATCAAAGTAATTCGGCTCATGATGCGTGGGATAATGCCCGACAGGAAAAAAACCGTGATCGGGTTCACCCCAAAAACCACAAAAAATTTGGTAAAACGGCGGTAACCTTGCACATCAACCAGCCAATACAATAAAGTTAAACCGATGGTTGCCAAACCTCCGCAGTACAAAACGAAAGAGCTGGTCCACAATGCTTTGTTTATCGGGAAAAAAAGGTCAACAATTAAACCAAGCAAAGCTGCCAAAACGCCAACAGAAAAAAGCCAGGAAACTTTTTGTGCATCGTCTTTGTCTTTTCGTTTTAAAAAAGTACCGATCAATACACCGAAAATACAAGTTGCCACAGCCGGAATATCAGTTAAAATACCTTCCGGGTCCCAGGTTTTGGATGATTTCCACAAATGCGCTTCTGTTAAAATCCCACGGTCTATCCAAGCACCGAGATTAGTTTCGGGATTGAGGTTTGCATAACCAACGCCGGGAACGGGAACAAAAGTCATGACCAGAAAATAAGCAATCAAAATCACCCAAAAAATTACCCTAAGCGTTTTTTTATTTTGGTAGAGATAAAGCAGCCCGGTAATTAGATAAACCACAGCAATGCGTTGCAGCACGCCGGGAATACGAACGGTTTGGAACTCGAACGTTGGAAAAAGGTTGAGGATTAAACCCAGCGCAAATAAAATTACACCGCGGCGGATGACGTTCCAAAGTAGCTTTTTATGCTGCGATCCATCTTGCTTTTGGCTTTCCATAGAATAAACAATGGAAACGCCAACGATAAACAAAAAGAACGGAAAGATAAGGTCGGTTGGCGTGCAGCCGTTCCAATCCGAATGTTCTAACGGCGGATAAATGTGGCCCCAACTGCCGGGATTGTTTACCAGCGTCATGGCGGCAACGGTTATTCCGCGGAAAACATCAAGCGAAAGCAGGCGCGGTTTGGCGGTTTTGGTAACGAGGGTTTCGGCCATATACTTCTTTTATCGGTATAAAATCAACAGAAATAAAAATTACTTTAGCAGCAGGTTCACAAAAACAACCGCAACAAAACATTGAACAGCAATTTACAGCAACTTTTTTCAATTGCCCAAAAGAAAGAGAAGATAATTATCGGTTTAATGTCGGGCACTTCTTTGGACGGTTTGGACGTTGCGCTTTGCCGGTTTAGCGGAAGCGGCATGCAAACGCAATTCGAACTGCTGGAATTTGAAACGGTTGAATATAATGATTTTTTTAGGGAAGAAGTACGGGAAGTTTTCTCCAAAAAGCTGGTGGATTTGGAAAAGCTGACTTTATTGAATGCTTACATCGGCAATTTTCACGGCGAATTGGTTTTGAAATGCTTAGAAAAATGGCAGGTAAAAACAGCATCGATTGATTTAATTGCCAGCCACGGGCAAACTATTTACCATGCGCCGAAACACCAGCATCAGCAAAAAAACTATCCGAATGCTACGCTGCAAATTGGTGACGGCGACCATTTGGCGATGAAAACCGGGATTATTACCATCAGCGATTTTCGGCAAAAACATTTGGCCGCCGGAGGCGAAGGCGCACCGCTGGCTTTGTATGGCGATGTAATTCTCGGCAGTAAAAAAGGCGAAAACCGTATTCTGCTAAACCTGGGCGGCATTGCCAATTTTACGTTTTTGCCTGCCGATGCTTCTTTTAGCACCATAATTTCTACAGATGTTGGCCCGGGAAATACGTTGATAGATGCTGCTTGTCGCCAGTATTTTAATTTGCCTTTTGATGAAGATTCTAAAATTGCGTTTTCCGGAGAAGTTGACGAAGGATTGCTAACTGCTTTAAAAGAACATCCTTTTTTTGCAGAAGCATTGCCCAAATCAACCGGACCGGAATTGTTCAATTTAGATTATGTGCAGTTGGCTCAGCAAAAATCATCAACACAAAAAATTAACCCGGCAGATTTGGTGGCCACGCTTACTGTTTTTAGTGCCGTAATTATTGCAGATGGTATCCTCGAAAATTTCCCTGCGGAGGATTTGCAAATTTTTGTCAGCGGCGGCGGTGCGCGAAACCCTTTCCTCATCCAAAACCTACAAAATTTACTGCCTAAAAGCAGTATCCAAAATTCTGCAGCAATTGGTTTAACCGCCGATGCCAAAGAAGCCGTACTTTTTGCTTTGCTGGCTAATGAAGCTGTTGCGGGAGAACCGATGTTTATCAACCAAAACCCGGCAGTTTTAATGGGAAAATTTAGTTTTGGGAAGTAAAATTGAATACAACTGAAATTTTTGTCGTGAACGATAATTAATACGAAAGTTTAAAGAAAGTACATTATATTGCAAGCACTAAAATTAGTGCTTAACTGATTTTAGGTATTCCATGGTCTTAATTTATTTCTGCAGTACTATCCTGTTAAATCAAAATGCTAAACCAACAAACTAAACAAATTACGTATGAAAAAAAATCTACTTTTATTTTTTCTGGGGATCTTATTTTGCGCAGCACAAGCTGTTGCACAAAGCAAAACCATAACCGGAAAAGTTGTAGCCGATGAAGATGGCTACGCACTGCCAGGCGTTTCGGTAAAAATTAAGGGAACTAACATTGGTAGCCAAACAGACCAACAAGGCGGCTACACGATTAAAGCGAGTACCGGGCAAACGTTAGTTTTTAGCTTTGTTGGTACACTTACACAAGAAATAAGAGTTGGAACATCCGCCACAATTAACGTACAGTTGAAGCAGGATACGAAAACCCTGAACGAAGTTACGGTAACAACTGGTTTTGGTGTTAGTCAGAAACAGCGCGACTTAACTTCGCCGGTACAAACCGTAAAAGGGTCAGATATCCAACAAACTCAACGCGAAAACTTTTTAAATGCCCTGCAAGGCCGTGTTGCCGGTGCAACAGTTACCAGTACCAGTGGTAATCCTGGTGCTTCATCTTCTATCGTACTTCGTGGCGTAAATTCTATTGGCGGTAGTAACAGTCCGCTTTTTGTAATTGATGGTGTGCGTATCAGTAATGATGCTGTTGACCAAAGTTTGCTCACTTCAAATGGGGCAAACAGGAGTGCGGATTTTACCAATCGTATTGCAGATTTAAACCCGGATGATATTGAAACTGTTACTGTTTTAAAAGGTGCTGATGCGGCTGCGGTTTATGGTTCTTCGGCATCTGGCGGTGCTATTGTAATTACCACGCGCAAAGGGCATAGCGGTAATGGTGCGGTCACTTACGACAATAACTTTAGTTTTGCTAATGCTTATTTGTTTCCTAAAATACAAACCACTTTTGGTATCGGTACAAACGGAAATACCAGTGCTGCGGTACGTACGGCGTTTGGCCCTGCTTACGCTCCAGGAACCCAAACCTTTAATAACTTAAAAAATACGGTTCAAACTGGCCATGTAGTACAAAATAATGTTGCTTTTGAAGGAGGTAATGATGTATCAACGTATCGTGTTTCGGCTTCCTTTCGGGATGCAACCGGCGTACTGCCCGTAGAGTATAACAACAAAGCATCTATCCGTTTTGCAGGTACATCTAAATTATCCTCAAAACTTAGCAGCAGTGCATCATTCAATTATTTTAATATTGATAACCGTAAACTTAATAAAGGTGCTACGGGTACTTTCCTTGATGCTTTAGCCTGGCCTACTTTTGATGACGTGCGCAAATATCAAAATGCCGATGGAAGCAAAAGATTGATTTTGCCTTTAACAGCTTCCGGCGGTGTGGCCGATGATTTTGACAACCCGCTTTGGGACGCGCATAATAATGTCAGTTCGGATAAAACAAACCGTGTAGTTGGAACGGTTGATTTATCTTACGATCCTGCTCCATGGCTTAACATCAGAGGTTTAACCGGTATAGATTATGCCGGGACACAAGGGAATAACTTTATCAGCCAAAATAGTTTAGCGGCACAAAACTCTGCTATCAACGGTTTTGCCAATACAACTGGTTTAAATGCAGGTGGTATTATCGACAATTATGCTGATAATAACCTGCAATTAAATGGGTCTTTATTTGCTACTGCAAAAAAATCTTTTAAAAATTTCCGTACTACGTTTGCTATAGGTACCGAGGCCATCAGTAATTCTGAGGATTTGAACGGCTTTTATGGCGAAAAATTTATTCAGCCCGATTTTAACAGCATCAACAATACTGCACCAACCACACAACGTTCATCGGATTATTTAAAAAGAACACGTTATTTATCTGGCATTGCCAGGCTAGGCGTTGTTTATAAGGAAATGATCACTGTAAACGCTACTGCGAGGGAAGAATATAGTTCCAGGCTTTCTGGCACGGCGCAAGACCACTACTTCTATCCTTCGGTAGGCGCAGGTTTTATTTTTACTGAATTGCCTGCTTTAAAAGATAATAATATACTTTCTTACGGTAAATTAAGGGCTTCTTATGCAGAAGTAGGTAAAGACCCGGCAGCACCTTATAAAATATTTTCAACCTTGTTGCAGCAAGCAACCACAGGTGGTGGTTTTGCTTATGACGTTACCGGAAACAATCCTCGTTTAAGGCCAGAAAGAGATAAAGAACTCGATTTAGGTGCAGAACTGCAATTTTTTAAAGGTCGTTTAACGGCTGATATAAGCTACTATCAAGTTGTTGGAACTAATGAGATATTTAATCCGCGCATCAGTTATGCTTCGGGCTATATACTGGAATACCTAAACGGTGGCGAAGTAAAAAATCATGGTATAGAAGTAGCATTAACAGGGTCCCCTGTAAAATCAAAATCGTTTTCCTGGGACATATTCCTGAATTTTACTTCTGCACACGGTAAAGTTACCAACTTGGGAGGTTTACCAGAATACTATAACTCTGATACCTGGCTGTATTCTAATGTTCGTTCTAGCGTATTCCCTGGTGCCAGCACTTTAAATATTGCTGCTTACAATTACGCCAGAAATAATGCTGGTCAGATACTGGTTGACCCAAGTACGGGCCTGCCAATCAACAACCTTACTTTCGGTGTAGTTGGCGACAGGCAGCCTAAGTTTACCATTGGTTTAGGCAATCATTTTGCTTATAAAAACTTCGATCTTTCTTTCCTTTTTGATATCCGCAGAGGCGGTGATGTATTTAACGGAAATGAACTGTTCCTCACCCGATACGGTTTAAGTGCCCGTACTACAGACCGGTTAACGCCTGTAACTGTTCCGGGTGTATTAAAAGATGGCAAAGAAAACACAGCTACGCCAACAGTTAACACCATTCAGGTTACGCCTTATTATCAAAATACATATTATACCAGTAACATAGATGCAGACTTTATCGAACACAATATCAATTGGGTTAGGCTAAAAGATATTACATTAAGTTATAAATTACCTCAATCTATCATCAACAGACAAAATGTATTTAAGTACGCCAGCATATTTGTAACCGCCACCGATGTATTTTTAATTACCAACTATTCTGGTGCTGACCCGGATGTAAACGGAACTAACTCTTCCACTTTGGGATCAGGTGCTGCCGGGTTTGACTACGGAACATTGCCTACGCCGCGTGTAATTTCTTTAGGTTTAAGGGTAAAGTTATAAAATCAACAATCACATGAAAAAAATAAAATATACTATAGTTGCACTGCTAACACTATTTTCTGTTAGTAGCTGCAAAAAATATATCGATGTAAACAACAATCCAAATGCTCCAGTAGCTGTGGATGCATCAAGTTTACTGCCACCGATTGAAGCGGGCATGGCCAGAGGAGTCTGGTTTGACAGCCGTTACGTTGGCCAATACGCACAAGTTTGGGGAGCTGCTGCAGCAAATAATGTTTGGGACCAGGAAGGGTATGTTCCTTCGAGTGACTCTGGGGGTGAAATGTGGCGTACCGTTTATTTTAGCCTTGGGCAAAACATAACTTTATTATGGCAGGATGCTACAGCCAAACAAAAGTATGATTACATCGGCGTTGGTTGGGCCATGCGTGCTTGGGGATGGCAAACCGGAGGCGACTTATACAATAATATGATTGTAAAAGAAGCATTCGATCCAACGCGCTTAACATTTGATTATGATGCTCCGCAGGATGTTTATGCGGAAGTGGTTAGAGATTGCAGACAAGCTCTGTATTATTTAAACCTATCGATTAAAACGGACGGATTGACTGTTAATACGGCAGGTTTAGGTAAAGGTGATTACATCTATTACGGCGACCGTAGCAAATGGATCAAATTTGTTTATGCTATCCTCGCACAAAATGCTTTGCACATCAGCAACAAAGCAACTTTTAAGCCGGATGATGTAACAAAGTACGTGGACAGTTCTTTTGTTAGCAATGCAGATAATGCAAGTGTAGAAAACCGTGGTTCAGTATCCGGAGATTCAAATTTTTGGGGAACAGTACGTGGTAACTTAGGGTCATTCAGGCAATCTGATTATATGGTAAGACTACTTGATGGGCGTATTTTTACCGGATCTGCAACACCAAGCAACACATTAGACCCACGTTTACCGCTAATACTCGCACCCAGTAAAGATGGTGTTTATCGCGGTGTTGTTGGCAGCAATGGTGATCCGAATACAAGTGATGCCAACACGCTGATTCCATTTTTATTTGGCCAAGGCATTACCACTTACCCAGCAGCAGGAAGCGTGCAACATTACATTTATAGTGATAATTCCAGAGGGGTGTTTATGACTTATCCTGAACTACAGTTTTTTAAAGCAGAAGCTCTATATAAAAAAGGTGATATTCCTGGTGCTTTTGCTGCATATCAAACTGCCGTATCTGCAAGCCTTGATTTTGTAAGCAACCCTCCAATAGGATCAAGTTTAACTGGAACTCAAAACTACATCAGTGCAGCAGCCAAAGCTGCGTACATGGCTGGTCCATGTGTAAGGCAAACAGCAGCAACATTGCAATTAAGCGATATCATGCAGCAAAAGTTTATTTCACTTTTTGTGTGGGGAAGTTTTGAAGCATGGGCAGATGAGAGACGTTATAATTATGATCCATCTATTTTTCAAGGCTTTCAAAAACCTGGGGCACTTTATCCTGATAATGCCGGCAAGCAGGTTTATCTGCTTCGGCCGCGTTATAATTCAGAATATATTTGGAATGTACCTTCTCTAAAAGCAATTGGTGCTTTAGATCCTGATTATCACACCAAAAAGCCATGGTTTATTTTACCTTAACTCTAAGATTCAATGAAAAAAATATTATATATAACAGCCTGCGTATTTGCGTTATCAATAACAAGTTGTAAAAAAACCATCTTAAAACAAGTATCAAACCCGGCAACAGGTGTGCAAATTAAATTTATCCATGCTGCACCCGGCGTTCCGGCTTTAGATGCGTTTGTAAACAACATTCAAGTTACCCCAACCGTAAATGCATCATTAACAGACAATGCTTTGCCAACATCAATTGTTACCGGTTACAGCTATGCAGGCGTGTTCCCGGGAAGTAATTATGCAGTTGTAAGTTCCGGCAATACAGCCATTAAAATAGCGGCTTCTACTCCTGTACCTGCTTTAGTAAGCAAGCAAACCGTAACACCTGGTACCTCGGTAGGCAATATTACGCAAAGCACAATCGATGGTTCAGCCTATTCGGTGTTTACGATGGGCCTACCCGGTTCGGCTACCAATGGACTAACCACCACAATTATCCAGGACAAATTTCCAGTGACAGTTAGCGGTAAAGCATACATCCGCTTGGCTTATTTAATACCAAACGGTGCCCCTATTGATCTGCAAGGCACTTATACACCAACTGGCGGTGCTGCCACTACTTCTGTTGTAATTAACAACGCCAGTTATGGAAACATAACCGATTTTATGCCCATAACAGTTAACGCGTTAAGCACAACTTCTTATACCTTTCAAATGTACCTTACAGGCACAGCCATAAAATTAGGTACTGTTTCTGCAGCTATATCGTTAACTCCGGGAAGGTTTTATACGATTATTGGAAGAGGACTGGCTGCCGATTATGTTGTGCCAGGCGCGGGTATCACTTTAAAAGCCACCACAAGGCCAACATTGCCGACTACAGATCCAACCACAAAATTTCCGGAAATTTATTTTAACCCGGCTGGTATTACCTTTTACACCAACAAGTAGAATTTTACCCTAATAAAAGAAGCATCGACCTACTCCATCTCTTTTTTTGGAGAGGGTTGGGGTGAGGCTGTGATGCTTCTTTTATCCTACAAAATCTTGTAACCCAAACTTAAATGGAAAACATTTTGCCTTTGGCCATAAGCCGGATTGATTTCTGTTAAACCACCTTCGTACCTTAAATCAACAGAAAAGTTTAAAATATCAACACCGGCACCAGCCTGATAACCTAAAGTGCTGTTGCGGTAATTGCCGAAATCCTGATACGCATTTTTAACATTTTGAGAAAGGTTCTCGTTGTTGTTCAGCACATAAGAATACATCGGCCCAGCCATCAATCTAAAATTTAACTTACTTAAACCAAAAGACTGGCCCAGCAGTAAAGGGACATTTAAAGTGGTAAAACGTACTTTCCCGCCTTCGGTTACGGTTTGATTGGATTGATTATACTGAAAATTAAAGTTACTGCCCGAACTGCCCAGATAAACTTCGGGCTGCAGATAAAACCCTTTCCCGATACGTGCCCAGGCACCAAACTGATAACCAGGAAGTTCTGTCGCATCAACCTGTCCGTTGTTTACGCTGATGTGTGAAAAATTAACGCCGCCTTTTAAACCAAGGCTAAATTGGGCTTTTGCATTAAAACCTAATGCAGCAACCAGCAGGGTGATAAAATATTTTTTCATGTCGGTTTGATTATAATTGGTTTACAAAGTTTAACAATAACGGCAGAACAATTAAAAATTGCCCATGCTGTTTTTATCGGCTTAAAATTTATGATTAGGTTTGAATAAAAAAACTCAAATGGCAGAAATTACCATCAGCAATAAAGACTGGGAACGCGTTAAAATTAAAGTGCAGCGGAAATACAACAGCCTGACCGACGAGCAATTGCAATATTCCGAAGGAAACGAAGAAGACCTGATTGGTCGGATCATGAAATTAGTTAACCGCGACCGGGAATATGTTGTTTTTACCTTGAAAAAAGCATTGGTCAACATTGATAATAATCGTTTGTAAATACTGTTTTACTAAAGATATTCCTGTAAATTAGATTCTCCAGATTAAATTGTATGAAAAAGGGTAATGCGCTTTTGGGCAAGCATAAAAAATGGGTTTTGTGCGGTGGGGTTTTATTGCTGGCTGCAACTGGATGGGGTTTTCAGGACGATCTTTTCCAGGTGGCCAAAAACCTGGATATTTTTGCTACCGTTTACAAAGAAGTCAACATTAATTATGTGGACGAGATCAATTCCACCAAACTTATTAAAAGAGGTTTGGATGCGATGATGGAAAGCTTGGATCCGTACACCGAATTTGTTCCGGAATCTGAGATTGAAGATTACAAACTGCATTACATCAGTACGCAATATGGTGGAATTGGCGCAGGGGTTTACAACCGGGATAAGAAAGTAATTATTTCTCAATTGTTTGAAGGATATCCGGCACAAAAAGCAGACGTACGTGTAGGCGATTTAGTATTGAAAATTAACGACGTAGATTTAGCCGGAAAAAACGGCGAAGAAGTAAGCCAGTTGCTAAAAGGTGCCAATGGCGGGCCGGTAAAATTGTTAATTAAACGAGAAGGTGTAGCGCAGCCAATCGTTAAAAACCTGTTCCGCGAAGAAATAAAACAACCAAATGTGTCTTATCATGGCATGTTAAAAAGCGGAATCGGTTACATCAAATTAGATAAATTCCTGGAAAACTCGGGGCAGGAAGTGCAGGACGCTTTGCTCGACCTTAAAAAGAATAACCCGAAAGGTATTGTGCTGGATCTGCGTTTTAATGGCGGCGGCATTTTGCAGGAAGCGGTTAAAATCGTCAACTTTTTCGTGCCAAAAGGTGTAGAAGTGGTTTCGCAAAAAGGCAAGGTAAAAGAGAAAAACAATATTTATTACACTCAAAATACGCCGATAGAAACCGATTTGCCGTTGGTTGTTTTGGTTAATTCGCGCTCAGCTTCCGCATCAGAAATTGTGGCCGGTGCTTTACAGGATTTGGACCGCGCCGTCATTATTGGTCAGCGCAGTTACGGCAAAGGTTTGGTGCAGCAAACGTTCAGTATGCCGTACAATAGTTTGGTTAAAATCACTATTTCAAAATATTATGTGCCTTCGGGGAGATGTATCCAGGCGTTGGATTACACGCACCGCAAGGAAGACGGAACGGTTGTTAAAGTGGCCGATTCGCTCATCCACGAGTTCAAAACGAAAGACGGACGGTCTGTTTACGATGGCAGCGGAATTTATCCGGATGTTGTGGTAAAACAAGATCCAATTGCCAATATTACCAAAACATTGATC
The DNA here is from genome assembly GCA_964657505.1 of uncultured Mucilaginibacter sp. Classification (GTDB taxonomy): domain Bacteria; phylum Bacteroidota; class Bacteroidia; order Sphingobacteriales; family Sphingobacteriaceae; genus Mucilaginibacter_A. Next base: position 7,466 of record CAZZVO010000002.1, on the reverse strand, counting down.
ACTAAAATGCTGATCTTCAACTACGCAAATGCTTACCGCAATACGCACAACCAGTTACCTTCTTCCGAAAATTTTACAGTAAGCGATGCAGATTACAACGATTTTGTGAAATATTTGGCTGGAAAAGATTACAGTTACAGCACACAAACAGAAAGGTTGCTGACGGATCTAAAAGCAGTTGCAGAGCACGAAAAGCAGTTGGCAGAAATACAAACGGAGTACGACGCGCTGAAAAACAAACTCGCAGTAAGTAAAAAGAACGATTTAACACAACATCAGGCGGAGATTAAACAAATTCTGGAAAGCGAATTAATCACCCGTTATTATTACGAAAAAGGCCGTATTGAAGACAGTTTTAAAAACGATAAAGAATTGGCCGCTGCAACACAAGTCATCCAAAACAAACCGGAACTGGCTTCAATTTTAAAAGGCGAAGGCAATCATAAAGTAATCGGCAAACCGATTGCTGCGGATCTGGCCGCAAAAAAATTGGATATTGATAACTAATTATCTCACCGTTTCACCACTTTCAATATCGCTTTTCCCCACAAAACGCCTAATGCTTCTGCGCCTTTGACGTTGGGGTGAAGGTAGAAAATGCCTTGCTGGCCGTTTTCGTGCTGCATCAATTCTTCGTGATGCTTTTTAAAATATTGGAAGCCTTTTTTATCCCCTAAAAATACTTGTTTCGGATTTGTCCTGGCATAACTCTTAATGAGTAATCGGATTTGAGGGAAATAACTTTGTAACCGTTTTAACCCTTCCGCCAAATATTTGGAGTGATTGTAAGTGTTTTCGCTGTACCACAAAGGATGGTGAAAAATGATTTTGCAATGCGGGAAATCTAACAAAAGCTGATCGGCGATGGCTTTTAGGTTTTTGTAATAATCTTGCGGAGAAACCGGTGCGCCATTTGGTCCGCTGATCGCGCTGTCATTCGTCCCGAGGATAATCGAAAAAACAAGTAACGCATCAGGATTTTTAAAAGCACTTGCTGCCAGTTTTACTTTGTTAAAAACAGTATTGGTTTGCGGCAAAAAATCTACCGTAGTAAAACCACTTACGCCTTGGTTTGAAAAATCTACGTCGCCAATTTCGGACTGTTCCTGCAAAAACTTGCTGGCAAAAACGGGTGGCGCCATCGTTTTAAAATCTCTTAATCCTGCACCGTGCGTAATGCTGTTGCCAATGAAAACTACATTTAAATTGATCTTTTCCTGCTGCTGCGCATATAAAAATGGGTGGTAAAAGAAGCATGCAAAAAGCAGCAGTAACTGGACAATGCTTCTTTTACAGGTTGTTTTTTGTTGAATCAATCTTTCCATTCTAAACCCATATTTTGGAACATAAACGCCCATTTATCCGTTTCCTGGTTAATAATTTGTGCGGTAGAACGGCCAGCTCCGTGTCCGGCTTTAGTTTCAATCCGGATTAAAACCGGTGCTTCGCCTTGCTGAACTTCCTGCAAACGGGCAGCAAATTTAAAAGAATGCGCAGGCACCACGCGGTCATCATGATCTGCTGTTGTAACCATTGTTGCCGGATAATTGGCTGCTTTTAAAGCGTGGTACGGCGAGTATTGGTACAAGTAATCAAACATTTCCTTCGAATCTTCTGCTGTGCCGTAATCGTAACTCCATCCGGCACCAGCGGTAAATTTGTGGTAACGCAGCATATCCAAAACGCCAACTGCGGGGAAAGCAACTTTGCATAAATCCGGTCGTTGCGTCATCGTTGCGCCAACTAATAATCCACCGTTTGAACCGCCCGCAATTGCTAAATATTCTTTAGAAGTGTATTGATTTTGGAAAAGATATTCGGCAGCAGCAATAAAATCATCAAATACGTTTTGCTTATTTAGTTTGGTTCCGGCCAGATGCCAGTTTTCGCCGTACTCGCCGCCGCCGCGCAAGTTTGGAACAGCGTAAATGCCGCCTTGTTCCAGTAAAATAATGTTAGAAGTGCTAAAAGCTGGCGTTAAATTCACCCCAAAACCACCGTAAGCATACAGTAAAGTTGGGTTTTTGCAGTTTAGTTCGATGCCTTTTCGGTGCGTAATCATCATCGGGATTTTAGTTCCATCCTTAGAAGGATAAAAAACCTGCTTCGATTCATACAATTCTGGCTCAAAAGTTACGCCCGATCTTTTATACAATTCCGATTTTCCCGAAACAATATCATACTTAAAAATAGTGGGCGGATACACGTAGGACGTGAACGTATAATACGTTTCCCGCTCCTCTTTTTTCGCACTGAAACCGCCAGGCGTACCAATTGCCGGCAAAGCAATTTCATGCTCCAGGTTGCCGTTTTGACCGTACTGCAAAATTAGCGAAGTGGCATCTTTCAAATATTCGGCGAACAGCTTTCCGCCGCCGGTAGAAATGCTTAAAACGTTTTCTGTTTCTGCAATTAAATCCTGCCAGTTTTCGGGTTTTGGATTGGAAGCATCGGCAGTAACCAACTTAAAATTCGGTGCATTTAAATTGGTAAAAAGGTATAATTTGCTTCCTTCGCTATCAATAATTTCCTGGTCGCTGTCGAAATTGTCAACCACATTAATAATTTCTTTTTCCAACGTTGATAAATCCTGCAAATACAACTCGTTTCCGGTTGTGCTGTTGGCTGCAGAAATCACCAAAAAACGTTCATCTTCTGTTAAATAAGCGCCAACATAACGGCGCGGCGTTTTTTCTCCGCCAAAAATCAGTTCATCTTCAGCTTGCGGCGTGTTTAGTTTATGGTAAAAAAGCTGGTGATGTTGCGTTAATCCGGCCAGTGCGCTACCTTCTTTCGGCCTTTCGTAACTGCTGTAATAAAAACCTTCGTTACCTTTCCAGGCGAGGCCGGAGAATTTTACATCGATCAAAGTATCACCAATACTGTTTTTATCGGATGTTTTTATAACGATTACTTTGCGCCAGTCAGAACCGCCTTCCGAAATCTGGTACGCCGCCAAACTGCCATCTTTACTAAAGCTGATTCCGCCTAAAGAAGTTGTCCCATCCGCAGAAAAAGTATTTGGGTCGAGAAAAATCTCCGGCTCATTTTGTCCAAGTTGCCTGAACAAAACCGACTGGCTTTGCAAACCGTTGTTTTTGTAGAAGTACGTGTATTTTCCCTCGGTAAAAGGAGCACTGTATTTCTCGTAATTCCACAACTTTTCCAGTTTTTTATGGATTGCTTCGCGGAAAGGGATTTGCGCCAAATAATCCTGCGTTACTTCGTTTTCTGCTTCAACCCAAGCTTTTGTTTCTTCAGATTGATCGTCTTCCAGCCAGCGGTACGGATCAGAAACTATCGTTCCGAAGTAATCATCTGTAATATTTCCTTTTGCAGTTTGCGGGTAAGGGTTTGTTTTGATGTCCATTTTTTGTGTTGATATAGCTGCGTAACGGCTGCTGCTAAATAAACTATTTTTGTTTATAATATTTGGATACTGTTTTTACCGGCAAAAATTTAGTGTGGTAAAAACAGCATCCGTCAATTTCCCAATCATTTGCTTTTTACTGTATTTTTGCCGCTATGGCCGTTCGCGATAAACTTTATTTTGCTTCCGATTTCCACCTCGGCGTTCCGGATTATGCTTCTTCGCGCAAGCGGGAAGATTTGCTTGTTCGTTGGCTGGATTTTGTGGAGAACGATGCAGCCGAAATTTTTTTAATGGGCGATGTGTTTGATTTCTGGTTCGAATACAAAACCGTGGTTCCGAAAGGTTACATCCGTTTTTTGGGGAAACTGGCCGAATTATCCGACGCTGGCGTAAAGCTTTACTTTTTTAAAGGCAACCACGATATGTGGATGTTTGAGTATTTGAAAACTGAACTCGGCGCAACTATCATCAGCAACGAACTCGAAATTGAACGCAACGGCAAGAAGTTTTTTTTGCACCACGGCGATGGATTAGGTCCGGGCGATCAATTTTATAAATTGCTGAAATGGTTTTTCCGAAGCAAAGTTTGTCAATGGCTTTTTGCGCGTTTGCATCCAAATCTGGGCGTTGGCATCGCTACAAAATGGAGTAGAAAAAGCCGGATTATTAATGAAGGAGTTGAAGAATCTAAAGTCGGACAGCAGGAATGGCTGGTTACTTTTTGTAAGGAAGTTTTGAAAACGCGGTATTTCGATTATATGGTTTTTGGTCACCGGCATTTGCCGCTGGATATTCAACTTAACGAAAACAGTCGTTATATCAATTTAGGCGAATGGGTCCACCACAAAACCTATGCTGTTTTTACCGGTGAAAATTTGGAGTTGAAGTATTTTGAGCGGGAAGAGCAACTGCAATCAACCTAAAATAAATTTATTAAAAAGCTGTATTTTTACACGATAAAAGAAGCATCAGCATAAACCTTATTTCAAGGATGACAGGATTGGCTTCCCCTCAAAATAAAACATGTTAGATAAATTAGAAGCGATTAAACAACGCTGGCAAAACGTAGAATCTGAATTGAGTAACCCGGAAGTTACCAAAGATATGAAGCGTTACGCGCAGCTAAACCGGGAATATAAAGAGTTGAGCAAAGTAGTTGACGAATACCACGTTTACGAGAACGTGATGAGTAATATCGACGCTAACCGGGAGATTTTGGACAACGAAAAAGACGAAGATTTTAAGGCAATGGCCAAGGCCGAACTGGACGAACTTTTGGTGCAGCAGGAAGAACTGGAATCGAAAATCAGGTTGATGCTGATCCCGAAAGATCCGGAAGATTCTAAAAATGCCATCCTCGAAATTCGCGGCGGAACTGGCGGTGATGAAGCAGCTCTTTTTGCAGGAGATTTGTTTAGGATGTACACGCGCTACTTTGAGAAAAAAGGCTGGCAATACGCAGTTGTTGATATTACTGAAGGCACGGCAGGTGGTTATAAAGAGGTTATTATTGAAGTAACTGGCGAAGATGTTTACGGCTTATTAAAATATGAGTCTGGCGTGCATCGTGTTCAACGCGTTCCGGATACTGAAACGCAAGGACGGGTGCATACTTCCGCAGCTTCAGTAGCGGTTTTGCCTGAAGCTGAGGAAGTAGATTTTTACCTGAACCCGGCGGATGTGGATTTGCAAACCTCGCGTTCTGGCGGTGCGGGCGGACAAAATGTAAACAAGGTAGAAACCAAAGTACAGTTAACGCACCGGCCAAGCGGAATGGTTGTGGTTTGCCAGATTGAGCGTTCGCAATTAGGCAACCGTGTGCGTGCTATGGAAATGCTCCGCAGTAAATTATACGATATAGAATTGCAAAAACACAACGGTGATATTGCTGCTAAGCGTAAAACGATGGTTTCTACGGGAGACCGTTCGGCTAAAATACGCACGTATAATTATCCGCAAGGAAGGGTAACCGAACACCGTATTGGCTTAACACTTTACAATTTACCAGCTATTATGGATGGCGATATCCAAGAAATTATAGATGCCTTGCAGTTCGCAGAAAACGCTGAAAAGTTAAAAGAAGGCTCTGTGGTTTAATTTTTTCTCGAAAAAAGATTGCAGGAACCAAAATCAAAGCTATATTTGCAACCTCAAACGGAGTGGTAGTTCAGCTGGTTAGAATGCCTGCCTGTCACGCAGGAGGTCGCGGGTTCGAGTCCCGTCCATTCCGCTAAAAGGGTAACAAAAACCTTTAAAAACGCTTAAATCGATGATTTAGGCGTTTTTTTTATGCCAAAAACGCCTGTTTCAGACTAATATTTATGATTCATTCGGTGACCTATTCGGTGACCTGTTTAAATCAGTTAGTTTTAGGTCACCGAATTGCTTGTAATAGATTGATTTTGAAAGACTTGAAGTAGAAAAGTTAGCCACAAAACGGCTCAAAACAAACTAAACGGCATGCAATCAGGTAATTTAAAATTCAGTTTGAAATGAAAAACACGCAAAGCTTCTCAATTTTAATTTGGGCGGACAGAAGAAAAGAAGATTTAAACGGCTATTTACCACTTTACGCAAGGGTAACCGTAGCAGGCAAAAGAGCCGAAATCTCGCTAAAGAAAAAAGTCAACCCGGCCAAATGGGAAGCGAGAACCGGCTATTTAAAAGGCAACACTGAAGATGTCCGGTCAACTAATAACCTTATCAACCAGGCAACCAATGACCTTTCTCAAATTTACCGGGACATGCAGCGCCGCAATGAATTTTTAACTGCTGAGGAAATAAAACTTCGCTATACCGGTAACCCGGTTAATAAAAGAATGTTGCTGGAAGTCTTCGATGAACATAACCGACAGATGGAAGAAGTGATCGGAATTGATGTTGTTAAGGCTACGCTCACCAAGTATAATACCGTCCGCAGCAAAGTTGCCTCTTATATCAAGCACCAGTACCAAAAGCCGGATTTTTACCTGGAGAAGCTTGACTATGCTTTTATTACCGGCTTTGAGCATTACCTAAAAACAAAGGTTGGAATCGATCATAATACGACCATGCGGTATATTACCAATGTCAAAAAGATCACTAATAATGCCGTAAACCATCAGTGGTTGAAAGCCGATCCATTTTTAGGTTTTAAATGCACCTCCAGAAAAGTGAACCGGGAAGCTTTAACAACAGAAGAAATACAAAAATTGACTGATAAGAAATTTAAGGTAAAAAGGCTTGAAGAGGTAAGGGACGTATTTCTGTTTTGCTGCTATACCGGTTACGCATTTGTAGATACCGAAAAACTTACATTAGCCAGCATTGTAAAAGGCCATGACGGTGAGCAATGGATTAAAGTGAACCGAACAAAAACTGATGTTCGCTCGAATGTTCCCCTCCTGCCACAAGCACTTGCGATTATCAAAAAGTATAGCATTCATGAAGAATGTCAGGTTAAAGGCCGGTTGTTACCAGTAAAAAGCAATCAAAAGATGAACGCTTATCTAAAGGAAATTGCTGATCTATGTGAGATTGAAAAAAACATGACAATGCACATTGCCAGGCATACCTTTGCCACTACCATAACTTTAGCTAATGGTGTTCCTATTGAATCGGTCAGCAAGATGCTTGGACACACTAAAATTACTACGACGCAGATTTATGCAAAAGTTCTCGAAGATAAAATCAGTTCAGACATGCAGGCGTTGAAACTGAAGCTGTCAAAAGCTGAACTAATATAACCAGAACATATTAAACTTGAGGTCGCAATTTGCGACCTCAATCCTTAATTTAAAAACAAGAGGCGTAATATTAATATATACCTCAATGAAGTTCAATTACAGACATTCTATCAAATTAATCTTAATAATTGTTACATGCAGGTATTAGTGCTTGCCAAATGAAGCCGTCGCACAACATATCTTACCCACTATTCAAAAGTTGTCAAGTGCAGAATAACCGAAGCGCCATATTTGCCACCAAATAGAAACAAGCATTATGACAGCGGAGATCGTCACAAAAGAAGACCTGACGGAATTCAGGGAAATATTATTAAAGGACATAAAGGCACTGCTGGGTACCTCGCTCACAGAGCAACCCAAATGGCTGA
>CAZZVO010000001.1:0-58695 GCA_964657505.1 uncultured Mucilaginibacter sp. | reverse complement strand
GATATCGTTGCCGAAGCGCATCGCAGAGGAATAAAAGTGGTGCCATTAGTTGGGCCAAGTTCGATTTTACTGGCGTTGATGGCTTCGGGTTTTGATGGACAGCGGTTTGCTTTTCACGGTTATTTACCGATTGATAAAGCCGAACGTTCCCGTAAAATTAAAGAGTTAGAATCGCTTTCTGAACGTTACCAGCAAACGCAAATTTTTATGGAAACGCCTTTCCGCAATAACCAGTTACTGGAAGAAGTTTTAAAAAGCGCACACCCAAAAACGCTGTTGTGCATTGCCTGTAATTTAACGGCTGCCGATGAAATGATTGCCACCAAAGACGTGGCGGAATGGCGGAAACAAACGCTGGATTTGCATAAAAAACCAACTATTTTTCTGCTGCAACGCTTATAAGTTTTAAGTTGATAAAAGAAGCATCAGCAGGAATTTGAGCAAATTTCAACTATTTTACGGTTTTTTCGTTCCAGAAAAATGATCCCTGCCGAAAGCCATTATCCCGTTTTAATTGTCGGCGCCGGGCCTTCCGGGCTGATGATGGCGGCGCAATTGCTTCGTTACGGCATCCAACCTATAATTATCGACAGTAAAAAAGGCCCGACAGATCAATCGCGAGCGTTGGCTGTCCAAGCACGTTCCATGGAAATTTACCGGCAAATGGGTTTGGCAGATCAGGCTTTGCAGGAAGGCATTCAGGCAGAAAGTGTTTCCATCCAAAATGATGATGGAGAACTGGTTAATTTATCCTTAAAAAACCTCGGTAAAAACAGTACGCTTTTTCCGTTTGTCCACTTGCTCGAACAAAGTAAAAACGAACGTTTGCTGCTCGGTTTTCTCACCCAAAATTGTTGTCCGGTTTACTGGAATACGAGTTTAGAAGAAATCATTCAGGAAGAAAATCAGGTAAAAGCAACTCTAAAAAGTGATGATAGAAGAAGCACGATCACGGCGGATTGGCTGGTTGGTGCCGATGGTTCGCACAGCTCGGTTCGTAAACAATTGAACATTGATTTTAAAGGCGATGCTTATACGAACAAGTTTTATTTGGCGGATGTGGAATTGAACCAAAGTTTTGCGGAAAATCAAATTACTTTAAAAATGGGCGATGCTTCTTTTACCGGCCTTTTTCCGATGAAAGGCGTAAACCGTTTTCGTGTTGTGTCAACTTTGTCAAAAGCATTTGCCGATCAGGAAGTGGTCTCTTTTGAAGAAATTGAAGCTGATTTATCCAAATCTTTGCCAAAAAATCTGTCAATCCAAAAATGCCACGCTTTTTCTATTTACAAACTCCATCATCGTATGGCCGAAAAATTTAGGGATAAAAGAAGCTTTTTAATTGGCGATGCGGCGCACATCCATTCGCCTGCTGGCGGACAAGGCATGAACACGGGTTTGCAGGATGCTTACAATTTGGCCTGGAAACTGGCTGGCGTTATCAACCAAAAACTGCAGCCTTCTATTTTAAATAGTTATGCTGAGGAGCGGATGCCAGTTGCGAAGAAATTACTGCAAACCACCGACCGTTTTTTCAATCTCATCAACTCACAAAACAGTTTTAAACGTTTTTTTCGAAATCATATCTTTCCAAAATTAATTCAGTTTTTGTGGAAGAAGGAAAGTTTCCGGGAGTTCAGTTTCAGAACAATTTCACAACTTGGGATCGATTACCGAAACAGTAAGATCAACCTCAATCTAAGCAAAGCCGAAAATATTAAAGCTGGCGACCGCTTGCCTTTTATCAAAATTTTTGATGAGAAAAAAAAGCAGGAAACCGATTTACACGCCTGGTGCAGCAAACCCGGCTTCACTTTCATTGCTTTGGGAAAACTAAAAGAAAACGATTTGTTTAACCTGGCACGATGGATTACGCAAACCTATCCGCAGCAATTAAACTTTTTTTATCTGCCTTTTTCTGCAAAAAATAAAGCCGTTTTTGATTATTTTGAGTTGAAGGAAGATCAGCATAAAGCCGTAATTGTCCGACCGGATATGTATATCGGTTATTTAAACGATACGATCCATGTTGATTTGATCGACCAGTATTTGGAGCAAATTGCAGGTTGTATTAAGGCACATAAAAAACAGGCATAAAAGAAGTACGGTTGATAGAACGGGAAGTCTTCTCCATTTCGAGAGGATTTAGGTGAGGCTAACCGTGAATCGTTTCAGCTTTACCATAATTCTGAACCACTTGAGCCTCGTATTCTAAGAACGATTTCCAGCGGCTTTCCACATCAATTGTAACCGAATACTTTTTAGCCAAACGGATGAACATTGAATAATGGCCAGCTTCACTCACCATTAATTCGTGGTAAAAAGCGGCAAGTTCGGCGTCGTGGATATGTTCGGACATTACTTTAAAACGTTCGCAACTTCTGGCTTCAATCATTGCCGAAAACAGTAAACGGTCAATCAATTGCGCTTCCCGTCCGCCGCCTTTAATAATAAATTTGGCCAGTTCGTTTACGTAGTTGTCTTTCCGTTCGCGGCCTAAAACATAACCGCGCTGCAAAATCAGGTCATGAACGCGTTTAAAATGATCTAATTCTTCCTGCGCTAATTGCACCATTTCCTGTACCAAATCCGATAAATTTGGGTTTTGAACGATTAAAGTAATGGCATTGCTTGCAGCCTTTTGCTCGCAAAAAGCATGATCGGTTAAAATTTCTTCGATATTGCTTTGCACCACATTGGTAACCCATTGCGGGTCGGTTGGCAATTGCAGTTTTAGAATGGTTTTCTCGCTCACAAAACAAAGATAGTGAAAGGGAGAAGGTTTTTTGTTGATGGTTTATAGTTCATGTTGTAGCTACTATGAACGATGAACTACCAACATTACCTGTACAAGTTTTTACTATCAATAAATTCCAGCACTTTATCCGGTAAAAAGTATTGTACATTCTTTTTCTGGGAGATGGATTTGCGGATAAAAGTGGAAGAAATTTCAATCAGCGGCGTATTGGTAATCGTTACCGAAGAATGCTTGTTAAAAACAGTATTTGCAAAACCTGGTCGTGGGTAAACATAAATCTGGTAATCACGCAGCAGGATTTCGTAATTTTTCCACTTTTGCAAGGAGTTTAAATTATCAGAACCCATAATCAGCGCAAATTGATGTTGCGAGAATTTTTCTTGCAGATGAATTAAGGTATCAATCGTGTAAGATGGGCGTGGCAGTTTCAGTTCGATATCGCTTACTTCAATTTGGGTTGAAGTTTCGGTTGCAAGCTTGGCCATTTCTAAACGATCATACGTATTGATCAAATCGCTTGCTTTTTTTAGGGGATTATGTGGCGAAACAATCAGCCAGACTTTGTCCAGGTTGGTGTAGTTGGCCATGTAACTCGCAATAATCAAATGACCAGTGTGGATGGGGTTAAACGAGCCGAAAAACAAACCAATCTTCATGCTTCTTTTATCAGGGTAATATGTTTAACGGCCAATAAAACCGGCCACTAATTTTTCTGCTTCTTTACAGGCAATGTCCAGTTCGTAGTTTTTTAGGATCACATCAAATTGCGGCGCGTAATTCAGTTCTTTTTCGGCTTTGGCGTAACGTTCCTGCAGTTTTTCTTCAGTGTCTGTTCCGCGTCCGCTCAGCCTTTCAACCAAAACCTCTAATGACGGCGGCTGTACAAAAATGGCCAGTGCTTTTCCGTCATATTTCCGCTTCAAATGCAAACCGCCAACCACGTCGATATCAAAAATAACGTGCTTGCCATTGTTCCAAATGCGCTCAATTTCTCCGCGTAAAGTACCGTAAAACGTTCCCGAATAAACTTCCTCAAACTCCACAAATTCTTTCTGCGCAATGCGGTGCAAAAATTCTGTTTGCGAAATAAAGTAATAATCTTTTCCATGCTGCTCATCGCCGCGCGGCTTCCGCGTTGTGGCAGAAATCGAAAACTCCAAATCCGGAAATTTGCTTAACAAATGATGCACAATAGTAGTTTTGCCAGCTCCGGAAGGCGCAGAAAATATGATGAGTTTGCCGTTTGGGTTCATGGTTTTTGGTTCATGGTTGATAGCTCATTGTTAGCAGTTTATGTTTGATAGTAGCTTCTATGATCCATGAACTATTATCTATAAACCATTGCCTAAAGCACATTTAGCAGTTGTTCCTTCATCTTTTCCAATTCTTCTTTCATGCCAACCACCAGCTTTTGTATCGTGGCATTATTGGCTTTAGAACCCAAAGTATTTACTTCGCGGCCAATTTCCTGCGCGATGAAACCTAATTTTTTACCGTTCGCATCTGCACTTTTTAACGTTTCCAGAAAATAATCACAATGCGTTTTCAGCCTGATTTTCTCTTCCGTAATGTCCAGTTTATCAATATAATAGATTAATTCCTGCTCGAAACGGTTTTGGTCGATATTTTCGCGGCCAACAGCTTCTGCCAAAAAGTTTTTTAAACGTTCTTTTATGGTGATGATCCGTACAGGTTCTTCAATTTCTACTTTAGACAGATTTTCGAGGATAATACTGATGCGCAGTTTTAAATCATTTTCCAAAACATTTCCTTCGTCCAATCGGAATTGCTGGAACGCATCAACAGCTTTTTTAAAAAGTTGGGCTACGGCTTTCCATTCATCTTCGGATGCTTTTTCTTCCTGATATTTCATCACTTCCGGCAAAGTCAAAGCCAGTTGCAGTAAATTATCGGCAGGCAAATTAACCGTTTCACTTACTTCTTTTAGCTGCCTTAAATATTGTTGAAGCAAAACTACATCAATACCTAAAGCAGCACTTTTGGCATCGTTTTGTTCTGTATTTATGCTAAGGTTTACTTTGCCGCGTTCCAATAACCGACTGCATTCGTTGCGCAGTTCAAATTCTTTTTCGGCAAAAGCGCGGGGAAGTTTAACAGACAGTTCGAGGAATTTACTGTTGAGGGATTTAATTTCGACCGTATATTTTACGTTTCCAAGATCCTGGCTCACTAAGCCAAAACCAGTCATGGATTTAATCATCCCCAAAGATAAAAATTAATCAGGATGGCTAAAGTTTTACCAAAACTAAGCCTGTAAATATGCCGATACTGTTTTTATCGGCCTAAAACTGGCAATTAACATAGTTTAACATCAACTCGTTTTTGGTTTTAGTAAGTTTGTGGCGATGTTAAAAAATATTTCCCCTGGCTTTAAATTTTTGTTGCTATTTGTTTGTGTTTGCAGTAGTTATACTGCTTTTGCACAGCAGGAATTTTTGCTGAAAGGTGTTATCTTCCACAGGCAAAACGGACAGCGCGTTGCCAATGCGCTCGTTGCTAACAAAAACAATAAAATTACGGTAGCCAGCAGTGATTTGGGCTGGTTTAGCATCAAAGTAAATGTTGGCGATACGGTTAAAATTTCCAAAAAAGATTACGCCGAATATTTTTATGTTGTTGCAGATCAAAAAGATGTAGTTGTGCAGATGTCGCCTGTTATCCAATTGAATGAAGTTCGGATTGTTGGGCAGACTAAAAAGCAGGAATTAGACGAAGCGATGAGCCATTATCGCGCTCAGGGAAGTTTTTTCAACGGCAAACCACCATTACGCTTATTTAGTCCGATTAGTGGCTCTCCGATAACTGGTTTTTATGAACTTTTTGGTAAAACGCCCCGGCAGGCAAAGCATTTTCAGGAGTTTTCTAAGCTGGAGACCGAGCAAATAAAAATTGACAAGCGGTTTAATAAAGAAGTTGTAAAAAGGCTTACAGACTTAACGGAAGAACAATTACAGCCTTTTATGGATTCTTATCGCCCAAGTCTTGATCAGCTTACAGCCTGGAACGATTACGATTTAATCAATTACATCAAAAAATCGGCACAAGGTTTTAAAGAAGGAAAAGGTTTGCCGCCGCTGACAAAGCTATATTAGAAAGAAGTATGGCCGTTGTCATTCCGAACGAAGAGTAATCTTCTTTAAAGAGAAGGTTTCGAATACTTCTTTTATTGGGACAAATCTGTGCATTATCATTTCGTCCTTTGGTCGGCAGAACAGCGAATTATGACAAAGCTGAAGGGCAACCTAAAACCCTCAACTTATTCCAACTTAGCCAAAGCTGCTTCAATCCGCGGCAACATTTCTTCGATATCTTGCACCGTACTTGCGCCAAGCGATGCCCGAAACCAGTTTACATCAGCCTCTGCACCAAAAGCAGAAAACGGAACCAAAGCTACTTGTGCTTCTTTTATCAGGTAAAAATTAATATCGGTGGAAGTTTCGAGCAATTTTCTATCGGGCGTGGTTTTTCCGGCATAATCTACTTTTAAAGTTAAGTAAATCGCGCCCATTGGTTCAATCGCATCTACCGCAAAACCTTTTTCTTTTAGGCTGATGAAACCTCGGTATAAAGTGTCTAAACTTTTTTGGATTTTCTGTTTGAAAGCAGCGAGGTAAGTTGCAACCGCTTCATCTTCCTGCAAAAACTGCGACATGGCAACCTGCTCTGGTTTTGGCGACCACGCGCCCATGTGCCCAATAATAGCTTTCATATAATTGATGATAGCTGCCGGACCAAATCCCCAACCCACGCGAACGCCGGTTGCGGCAAAACACTTGGAGCTTCCATCCACAAAAACCACATAATCGCGCAATTCCGGCCGTAAAGAAACCGGATTAAAGTGCTGATATTCACCAAAAGTTAATTGCGAGTAGATTTGATCGTACAAAATATATAACGGTTTTTCGCTTTTGCTGCGGCTTTTATTTTCTTCAATTACCAGATCACAAATCGCTTCCAGGTCTTCTTTTAAAAACATTGTTCCCGTTGGATTCAATGGCGAACACAGCGAAAGCAGCGCAGCACCTTTTAAATTCGGCTGTAAATCTGCGGCGGTTGGCATAAAATTATTTTTGGGTTGCGTTGGGATGATGACCGCTTCCGCACGCAACAAATCGCAGTAATGGTTATTGTTCCACGATGGCGACGGGAAAACTACTTTGTCGCCTTCGTTTACCAACGCTAAATAAATAGCATAAATCAGCGGACGCGAACCACCAGAAATGATGATTTCGTTCGTGCTATAATCTAAATTGAAGCTGGATTTTAAAAACGCAGCAACACTTTCGCGCAAGGCTAAAACGCCATCTGCTGGCGGATAATTAGTTTGATGCGCTTCGTAAGCTTTAATAATCAACTCCTTTAATTCCTCCGGAATGGGAAAAATTGAAGAATCAAAATCGCCGATGGTTAAATTGGCAATCTGCTCGCCTTTCTTTTTCAATTCATTGATTTCGCCGGCAATTTTAATAATTTCAGAACCGTGAAGGTTTTGGGCGAGGTTGGAAACGTGCATGTTTTGTTTTTATAAGGCGGCAAAGATAGTGGTTTGGTTTTTTAGGTGATAAAAATAAGTATGTGAAAGCTTAAATCGTTCCTGTACTATAAATATTCTTTTTTGCAACCATCCAATTCGCAAATAATAAAATTAGTGTTACCTTTTTAGTTGTTAAAAATATACTTGATAATTTTACTCTTTTCTTTTTCCTTTCTTTTTTTGCAGTTTTCTAAATCCCAATGAGAATAATCTTTCCCTTGTTGCTTCACAATCGAAAATGAACTTGAAGAGTAACTTTTAATTTTTACATCATATGGTTTATTACCAATAGAGCGATTAGTTTTTTGCTCCAAAACCATCAAATTTCCTATCGAATTGATGTTTACTCCCCATTTTTCCCATATATCTTCTCTTATTTTCCCGTTACTGTCATGATATGATTGGATGTGCTCAATGTCAATAGGTAGTCCAAATAAATTATTTTCGATAACTTTTATTTTTTCTTTTTCGTTGGTTTGGTAGTCTTCTTCAAGCATAGCTGACAGCCTGCAAATGATATTCTTAACTTTAGCATTATCAGCAATGTTACCTGTTAAGATGCCTTCAAAGTCTCCACCGCTTTTATGATTCTCCAGTTTACCGATTTTGTTATTGATTGAACTAATAACTTCATCAAATGATTTGTTTGTAATGTCTTTCATTAATGAATAAGTGAATGTGTGAACATCATTAACTACTTTAAAGAAACGAACACTATAAATTATATACAACTTACTTAATTGTCTTATAAAATGTAACATCTTGTCCCAAACATCTTCTTCATCTTTAAATTGATATAAAAAGACAAATGCTAGTATCCAATATCGACTATACCTTGATAATCCAATAAAATGTCTGGCGCAAACATCTTCAAATTTGAAACGATTTTTACTTATCCAATCATTTTCCCATTCATATCTAACATTAATTATACTTTCTATATCTTCTAATGAAAGTTCAATATCTTTTACATTACTTTTAAAATGCTCGGATGGATTAATATTGAAAATGGTATCGAATAGTCGTTCAAAAAATGTATCTGTTCCAAACGAATAAAGGATGTTAGGAAGATTATATTTGGCAATTAAAATATATTGATAGATACTTAAAATGTTGGTTATATTTATTTTACCGTTTATAAGTTGTGCGTTAAGTTTATCTATTTTTTCATAAAGCCTGCTTATTTCATCAAATGAACTTTCACCTAAACCTTTTTTATCTCTTAAATACTCATACATTTTTATTTTAAAAATGTCGCCACCATTTAAATCGAGACCTGTTGTGTTTATCGCATTAAAAATTTGTAATGTTTTGGAAAGACCGGCACGGGTTTCTATTACTACAAAATAGATATTTTTTAATAAATGTTCAACAAATTTGTTTATCTCAAAAACTATTGAGTTAACTTCTTCATCTCCGATATGTTCATTTATTATCTCATTTATTAAAGACGCGTTTCTTAAATAGGGATTTTTCGTTTCATTATTGTAAACTAAATCACCGTTAAGAAATTCATCTAAATAAGCTTGTTGTGTTCCGTTGTTTACTCTTGTGCTAAGCCAATCTAAAGTAATTTCTTGCAACTCTTTACAATTTGAAAATTTATGTTTTAATACTTTCAATAGAATTAAGAAAGTTGTTAGACGTTGCTGGCCGTCAATTATATCTTGCTGATTGCCATTCTTTTTATCAGAAAGCTGCATTGTACCAATAAACATAGGCTCTCCCTCGACTATATCTCCTTCATTTCCCCAATAAGAAATAAAAATATCTGTAAGGAATTTTCTTATCTGTTCATCCTTCCAAGAATAATGACGTTGATAAATTGGAATAATATAATGCTTGTTACTTCCCAAAATTTTATCTCCATTTTCTTGCTTATTAACCTTTAAAGTACAAGTTTTTGCGCTTATTGAAAAGCCTTTATTTATATCCGATTCCATTTATTATTTGTTTTACACTTGATAATATTATTATTTTCAAATTTATTTGATTCCATGATCGTCGTAACGCTCCAACGCCCTCCGATATACTTCTTTTACCGTATCAATTAAAGATGCCGGTTCTATAACCTTCACGGCATCACCATAAGAAAGCACCTCTTTAATAAAATCAAAAGCAATATATACTTTTAACCGGATGCGCAGCTCCTCCGCGTTATCAATTAAAATTTCCTGGCTGTGGTGCAAAGGCAACGTTTTAATGTATTTGCCTTGTTTTGGTGTAAAAGATAAAACGACAATTTCGGGAACGGAACCGTCAACCGAATCGATGACCCCAAAACTGTGCTGAAATTTTTCTTTCGGGTTTTTATCAACAGGAAAAGTGAATTTCTTTTTGGTAATTTCTATTTCGGTAATCCTATCCAAACCATAAGTTTTTAGGATTTCACCTTTCAAGTCTTTCGCAATTAAATACCATCGGTTTTTAAATTCTTTTAAAAAATAAGGATTGGTTTTTCTTAAACTTGGCCCTTCATGTTCAAAAGTTTGGTAGCCGATATTTACTTGCAACCTATTTTTAATAGCATGTAATAAACCGTGAAAGTTTTCCAAGCCTAAAGGTTTTTGCTGCTTAAATTCGAGATGGTTTGCTAAAGCTGCATTTACATTTAAAGCGTTATAAATATCAAAAGCTTCTAATAAACGGGCGCTGTATTGTTCGTTTTCAACTTTATCAATTTCATATTTCTTCTTTGAAAAATTAAATTGGATGCTTCTTTTATAGACTAAATTTATGGCAAGCCGGTCCCGCTCGATAGTTTTTTTAGAAACTTTCAGATCAATTCCATGAAGCTCTGATTCCCTTTCTAAAGCAGCTTCAATTTCTTTTAGTGTTGCTGGTGATTTTTCTAGTCTTTTAACAATGGCACTGTAACGCAACAACATTTCTTTATTAGACATCGGTATTGGTTTTTCTCAAATGTAAAACCTAACTACGACAGAACAAGTCGTAGTTGATTGATTTAATAACTTTTCTGATTTTGCCATTCGCCGTTTTTGTACAAAAACATGGACTGGTCCCAAACTTTTATATCAATCCAAATACTATCAATATAAAATAGTTGTTGCATAATGCCGGAATGATAAACCAGTTCGTGCATTAAATAACAACAGCGTTTTTCCAAAACTGGTAGCCAGCCGCTTTCCCTCCAGTCTTCTTTATCGCAAAGCAAACCCCAATCATTATTGCTAACATTGCGAAGACCGAAGGGATGACGGGCCGTAAAAACAGGGTCGCCGTCCGAATTTTTTGTGAAGAAGCCTATTTCTGCAAAAACCTCATAATCAGTTATTATGTTAGTTGTATCTTGTAACTTTTGTTCTAATATCAGTATTTCCTGTTTTGCCTGCTTTACAATTTGTTCTTCTGTTTTGGAAAGAAAAACATTCAACTGATTTAAAAAAGCAACATGTTCGGCAGTTATTTCAAAATCTCTCCAAGCTTGTAACTTCTCGTTTTTCAAAGCTATTTTTAAAGCGTCTTCCGTTTTATTATCGTCTGATTCCATAATTGATTTGTTAGGTTGCCTAAATGTTATTCGCCCGAAATCCGATAGCAGTACTTCTTTTATCGGCATAAAAATCTTTTTCCTCCTGATTATAAATTGCAGTAAGCAATGCTGGCGAATGGAAGGTTGCGTTGAAACCTAACTTATCGGAAAGTAATTGTGCTTTAGAAGTGTCCAGTTCTTTAAATTCATATTTGGCAATCAGCCTTCCTTTTCGTAGTAAAGCGTTATCAACTTTTGATATGTCGGTATTGAAAGAACAAATAACCTGGATGTTCAAACAGTCGGAAAGCAAACCATCAGCAATGTTAAGCAAAGCCGAAACGGGAGAGTTTGCATCCTGGTTCCTGTCTAAAATGATGTTTTCGGCATCTTCAATTACAAAAATGGAATTTGGGTTGTTAATTAAAATAGAGATCAACTCCGGACTTGTGATTGCCGCGGCCATATTTGGTGGCAAGAAAATGATACTCTTTTTAACACATGAAATTAGGTAGCGGATGTAGAAAGTTTTGCCGGTTCCGGGTTTGCCATGTAAAAGGATTAAACCTTTGTCGTTTTTTCTGGAAAGCCTTTTGATGATGGTTTGATGGACTTCCAAAAAATCATCGTTGTAATTGCTTTCGATACAAAGTTTCGGCTTGGTAACTGGTAAAGATTTTTTGTTGATACCGGAAGCTGTGTTTACAATCAGCATAATTTCGGGCTTGGATTTCGCTTTTACAAACCTATGGATCCCGGCAATGATTTTTTCGACTTTTTCAATCTCTGTTTTTCTAAAAAGGAATCGGACAATCGAATTATTGGTATCAAAATCTACAATCAAATCATCAAACAAAAAATAAAAAATATCGTCGTATTCAGCTTTTTTACTGTTGTTAAAATACCTTTTATCATAATAGCAATTTTTAATTTCGCTTGTATAGTGCTTTAAAACCAATTATTTGCTTTTTTACAGTCAACATTTATTTCGTGGACGAAATTAGGTATGGCTTTAAAATGGGCAACAAACAAAGTAAATTCGTTTAAATAAGAATCCCTTCTTGCGGCAAATACTTCCGACAAGTCCATTGATCCATATATTTTTTCCGGTTCGAAAACCAGTTGAGGAAAGTTTTTGAGATTGATTATTTTTGATGGCATAGTTATCTTTTTGGTAAAAGTATAATTGCATTATGCCATAACATGTCGTAGTTGAGATTCGATAGTTGGCAATTATTTATGGAAATAAAATGCACACAAAAACTATAGTTGAATCCATAGCACTTTATTACAGAAATTGCAGCACCACAGTTAATCCATCTACACAAATGCTTCGTTTACCGATACTTTTCTGTTAAAACTAAACAACGGCTTACTTTAGTAAATGCAAAAAATGAAAGCATCAACCTTTATCATATACCTGGCTGGCTGGTTATTGTTCCTCAGTTTTCCGTTGGTGTTTATTAACGGTGCCAGGTCGGCGGGCAATATATTTTCTTTGCTTTCAAACCGGGATTACTGGCTGTTTTGTGCTTGCTACATTGCGCTTTTTTACCTCAACAGCTTGTATTTGATCCCGGCCTTCTTTTTAAGAAAAAAGTATTTCAGTTATTTTATTATCCTGCTGATGTTATTAACCGGCGTTTATTTTTTGCAGCCTTTTGATAAACTTTTATCCAACAGTCCCGTTCCTTCCGAAATAAATTCAGGTCAGCATCCTCCTGACGAAGCTAACCGAACACCAAACAGTGACAGAACAGGTCGTCCGCCTTTTTCGCCAGACCCGGGCGGAGAGTTTCATCCTGACGGTCCGCCGCCGGATGAAGGAAACGGACAAGCACCAGAACATCATGGTCCGCCGCACGACGGGCGTTTCCACCGGGTTGATACTACCAGCCTTTTTATATTTGTAATGATCATCGCCCTGAGCACGGCCGTAGAAATTACACAGCAATGGGGCTTAACAGAAAGGCGGGCAACGCTGGCCGAAACCGGAAAAGCAACTGCCGAACTTTCGTTTTTAAAAGCGCAGATCAACCCGCATTTCCTGTTCAATACGCTTAACAATATTTATGCACTTGCCGTAAGCAACAGCGAACATACGGCCGATAGCATCATGAAATTATCCAACATTATGCGGTACGTTACCGATGAAATCAGTGAAGATTTTGTGCCGCTGCAAAATGAACTGGATTGCATCAACGATTATATTGAACTGCAGCGTTTACGCACCGGCAGCAAAACGCAAATCGATTTTAGTGTGAGCGGCCAGCCGGAAAACAGGCATATCGCACCGCTGATTTTAATGACTTTTGTTGAAAACATGTTTAAGCACGGCATCAGCAAACAAAAAGATTATATGCTCCGGATAAAAATTACCATTGAAGAAAACTCGATCTCACTTTTTTGCCAGAACCCAATATTCGGCAACACAGAAAGTGCAAGCCGGAAAGGAATTGGCATCAGCAATACCAAACAACGGCTCGAACAAATTTATCCCGGCAAATATTTATTAAACATCAGCAATGAAAAAGAACTTTACACTGTAAAACTAACTTTGCATACTTAGCTTTTTGTTTGATGCTTCTTTTACCATGCAAATTTTATACTTGGATTAAAGAATAAACACAATTTTTTGTTGGATAAAAGAAGCATCAGCCTTTTCAAATCTTTTCAGAAATTATGAATATTAAATGTATTGCAATTGATGATGAACCTTTGGCTTTGCAATTGGTTGCGGGCTACATCAGCAAGTTCCCGATGTTGCAATTGGTTAATACTTTTGAAGATGCCATCGCGGGTGCAGAATTCCTGAGAAACAACACGATCGATTTGCTTTTTATCGACATCAATATGCCTGATATTACCGGCATCGAACTGGTGCGCGCACTCCAAAACAAGCCAATGGTTATCTTCACAACTGCTTATAAAAATTTTGCTTTTGAAGGTTTTGAGTTGGAAGCTTTGGATTATCTGCTAAAACCAATCGATATAAAACGGTTTACAAAAGCTGTTGATAAAGCAATTGATTTTTACAAGTATAAACAAGGCATTAAAAACGAAACAGAAACGCAAAGTTTGTATGTGTATTCGGAATATCGGATGATCAAAATCAAGCTCAGCGATATTGAATACATTGAAAGTATGGAAGATTATATCAAAATTTACACCGGCGCGCCAAAACCAATCCTCACTTTAATGCCTTTAAAAAAAGTATTGGAGAAATTGCCTTTTAATGATTTTAAACGCATCCACCGAAGCTATATCGTTCCAATTGATAAGATTCGGTCAATCCAAAACCGCAAAGTACAACTTACCAATATAGAGTTGCCGGTCAGCGATACTTACATGGAAAGTTTTCGCACTTGGATAAAAAAGTAATTGCACAACAACCAATTGTTCTCACTTAAAGAAATAGCCGCAATGCAAAACCGCGAAAAATTTGGTTCCTGCGGTAAAAGCAATTCCATCTACGGCTGCTTCGTTTTTTAAACGCGTTACGGTTTCAAACTGCGTTTCTTTCCATTTTACGTTGAACAAGTTGTTGACCGTTAGCCCGAACTCATATTTTTTCCGGGTATAATTCAGCACTAAATCATTTACAAAATAACCAACTGCGGTGAGGCTGTAATCTTCATTAGCGGGACGATTACCTAAAAAACGGTAACGTACACTTCCGTTAAAACCGTTCTTCAAAAAATAAGTTATTCCGCCCGTACTGCTAAAAACCGGAGCCAGTGGAATATAATTTTGCCCTTTCACATCATCTAAAGAACGGCCGTGTGCATAATTGACATCAGCATCCAAATAAAGGGAAGTAAACGGCTGGTAACGCGCCGAAAAATCAAAACCAACCCGCTGCGTGCGGCCGCTAAAATCGACCGTTCCGCCATCGCCGGCATACACATATTCTTTTTGCAGATAGCTGTACCATAATGCCGCGTTTACCAATACATTTTTTAGTGGCTTAAAAACAGTACCGAGATCAGATCCGTAAGCTGCCGGAAGCGTTTGCAAACCTTTTTCGGCCACAACAACCCGCGTATCGTTGGAATGGAAACCTTTTCCCATGGATAAATAGAACTGCGTTTTATCTGTTGCCTGGTAATAAAAATTCAGTTTTGGGCTGATGATGCTGTTTTTAGCGGTATAAAATCCAGCTCCGTTTAAGGTGCTGTCGCTGGCAAGTTTGTTGTTATATTGATAATAAAACTGATCAAACCTCAACCCAAAATTCAAACTTAATTTTTGATTAAAGCTGAAGGTTTCATTTAGATAAGCACCAGCACTAAACTCGGTAATATCGCCCAGTTTTACAGGATTAATTAAAGTAGTTTGATTAACGGTGTGCGAAAGTTCTGAATTGCTGGTTGCATCTAAACGCGTATTTATACCTGCATCGGTGCTTACTTTTATGTTGCCTAAATAACCTTCGTGCTGGTAACTGCCATTGTAACCGTATAAATTCCGGGCTTCTTTTTGGCGGATTTCATCACCGTTTACTGTATCCACCAAAAAGAAAGTAAAGTTGGTGTGCAAATCAAAATTATACCTCGAATAATATAATTGGTTTTTGATCAGGTCGTGGTTATTTAGTTCTGTTAAAAGTTGTGCGTTGAAGTTGCTGCGCGAAGTTATGCCGCCTTCATTTGGATCGAGTGCACCGTAAAAACCAACTTTACCTTCATTCACGGCACTTTCGGGAATTTGTCCGGATGCGTTCCATTTGCTGTATAAAGTAGAAGCCGTTAAAGTGAGCCAGTTATTTTCATCCAATTTCCCATGATATTTGGTGAAAAAATTGAAGCGTTTAAAATGCTGCGGGTTATCAAAATAGCTGTCGATGTAACGATATTCGGAAGCTGCGTACCAGGATTGGTTTTTCGCCTTTGCTTTTTCGCCCAAAAAATTCATCATACCTAAAATGCGGTATGTGTTAAACTGGCCGGCTTCAACCTTAACCATATTATTGCTGATGGCATCGGCCGTATGGAAATTTACAAAACCGGTAACCGCTAAATCGCCTTTTTCTGCATCGTAAATGCCTTTTTTGTAGGTTGTACTTTCGATAGTTTCCGGGATGATAAAGTGACTATCGGCATATCCCTGGCCATGTGCATGTGAAACCAAGTTGATTGGCATACCATCAATACTTAAATTAATATCTGTTCCGTGGTCATTGTCAAAGCCACGCAAAAAAATCTGCTCCGCTTTTCCGCCGCCCTGATGCTGGCCAATAAATAATCCGGGCACAATCCGCAGCACTTCCTGCGAATTGGAAACACCGCGCATTTTAACATCGGTTTCGCTGATGGTTTTATACGGATTAGAAGCATTGGCGGAGATTACAACTTCGGTCAATTGCGTTTGCTTTGGGTCGATGTTTATCGTTTGTCCGTTTTTAAAATCAGCTAAAAGAATAATTTTCTGTTGATAACCGATCCCCGAAACAACAATTACAGTAACCGTAGTGGGAATGTTTTTGAAGTAGAAACGCCCGGTTTCGTCTGTAATATCGGTACGGTTTCCGGGAGATAAAACAACGGTAATACCGCTGACGGGCAGATGTGCAGCACTTGCCATAACCTTACCAGACAGCTCTTTTTGCTGGCCAAACAAAAAATTACCCGATAAAAACAGTATGAAAATAAGTAAGGATAGTTTCATCGATTTTAACGCTGCACAAAAAAAGCAATAAGACAAACAGGTTTCTAAATCAAAATAAAATTAATATATCCGAAGGTTGAATGCTTAACAGTGTCGATATAAAACGAAAATCTATCGGTCAAAAACGAAAATTTTAAGCTTTTTAGTTTTTCATCGGCAGAAATAACCTTTTTACCGATACAAAAAACCGCAGCATAACATCCTGATTATTTTTGAATATGATTAGTCGGGACAGAATTTTAAATGCTTCCCTCGTCGGCCTGAAAAGAATTTGATCAATAACCATCCACCAATTTAAATTACATGAAACTAAAATTTGTCTGCTACCTCATGGCTGTTTTTTGCGCTACAACGGTATTGCATGCCTGCAAAAAAACGGCCACCACCACTTCAACCAGTGCTACTGTTACCGCACTTAGTTGCTCAACTGCTACGTTTTCGGGCACGCCCGTTATTGCCACTGCCTTTACCGGTACGGCAACTGTACCTTACACGGGCGGTTCGGGTGTTGCCTACTCGGCCGGAACGGCAATTTCATCTACCGGAGTAACTGGTTTAACCGCAACTTTACAGGCTGGAACTTTGGCTGTTGGGGCAGGCAGTTTGGTTTATACTGTTGCAGGTACGGTTGCTACGTCTGGCACAGCCACCTTCCCTATTACTTTTGGCGGCCAAACCTGTAGTTTTGCCTTAACGGTTAGTGCAGCTTCGGGCGGTACAACCGTTACCGGCTGCAGCACGCAAACTAATACTGCTTTAAAAGTATTATGCGCCGTGCAGGCATTTGAAGCTACCTTGACGGCAACCCAATTAGCTGGCGTACAATTTAGTTATCTTAGTGCCAATGCAATTAAATGGTCAAACCTGCCATGTGGCGCACAATGCCGTGAAGGTTTACAGTTTAACACATTAACAGCAACGCAATTAGCAGCAGCAAAAGCCGTAGTTGCCGCTGCAATCGGAACCACTGTTAATGAAGGTTATGATGAGGTTACCCAAATTATTGCTGCCGATGACATACTTGCGGCTACGGCGGGCGGCAATACTTATTCTTCCGGAAATTACTTTATTGCTTTTGTGGGCACACCAAGCGCAAACGGCACCTGGCAGTTACAATTTGGCGGTCACCATATTGCAGTAAACCAAACTTACAGCAATGGCTCTGTTACCGGTTCTACACCAAGTTTTAGAGGGGTTGAGCCTAAAACCTGGACAACCGGAACAACAACTTATGCACCGCTTGCCCAGGAACAATCTGTAATGGCTGCTATGCTTGCTTCTTTTAGCACATCACAATTAGCAACAGCAAAATTAAGCAGCACTTTTAGTGATGTTGTGTTAGGACCGGGCAGTGATGGCAAATTCCCGGCAACTAAGGTAGGTATTGTCGGCAGCACTTTAACTTCGGCACAGCAAGCAGCAGTAATTGCAGCAATGAAACCCTGGATTATGGACACCGATGATGCTACTGCTGCAACTATTTTGGCTACTTATACCAGCGAACTGGCCAATACTTATATTTCTTACGGCAGCAATACTGCCGGAACAGCAGGCAATGCAGGTACCTTCTTCACTACAAATACTGATTATGTAAGGATTGACGGGCCAAGCGTTTGGATTGAGTTTGTTTGCCAAACAGGTGTAGTTTACCCTACACAAATCCATTATCACAGTATCTGGCGGGATCATACCCGCGATTACGGTGGTAACTTCACTTTTTAAAAAAACAACAAAATGATCAACCGTATTTTTTCCAGTCGTTTAACCCAGGTTAAGCGACTGGTTTTATTAACTGTTACTTCTTTTATCGTATGTTTTTCGTTGGATGTTTTGGCGCACCCAATGCCAAACTCTGTAGTTTTACTTGATATAAAATCTACTAGCGTTTCAGCAGAAATCCAATTGCCGCTAAATGAACTGGAACTGGCCTTTGGCAATAATGTAAACGATAACAATTCTGCAACGCTGGTGAAAAGGTTAGGGCCGCAACTAAAGGATTATCTGCTGAAACATATTCATCCAATTAGCCCTGATGAAAAAGCCTGGGAGGTAATTATCAACGATATGCAGGTACAGCCTGTAGTCCAAAGTGCAAGCGGGCCATACCGTGAATTGACGGTTCATCTGTTGTTGCAACCTCCTGCTGGCGAAAGTAGCCGTAATTTCACTTTAAATTATGATATTATTGTCCATCAAGTAGTTACGCATGTTACGCTGGTATCAATCCGGCAGGATTGGGATGCAGGATTATATGCAGGCCACCCGGTACAAGTTGGCGTAATCCGGTTAGATCCGGTTAACAACGTCATTCCTCCATTAGTGATTAACCAGTCCGAAGGCAGCATCTGGATTGGCTTTAAAAGTATGGTTGGCTTAGGCGTGCAGCATATCTACGAAGGCACAGACCATTTGCTGTTTCTGCTGGTACTTCTTTTACCGGCACCTTTATTGTTTAAAAATAAAAGATGGGGCAGTTTTGGCGGTACCCAATACAGTTTAGTCCATATTCTGCGGGTTGTTACCGCCTTTACCATCGGGCACTCCATCACGTTATTAGCTGGTGTGATGGGTTGGGTTCATGCACCAGGCCAAGCCATCGAAGTACTGATTGCAATTTCTATTTTAGTTTCAGCCATTCATGCTTTGTATCCAATCTTCCCGAACCGCGAAATGTATATTGCCGGTGGTTTTGGGTTGATACACGGACTGGCTTTTGCCAGTACATTAGCTAACCTCCACCTCGAAACCAGCCGCATGGTATTGAGCATTTTTGGTTTTAACATGGGCATTGAACTAATGCAGCTTTTTGTGATCGCCATGGTTATCCCCTGGTTGATTTTGCTAAGCCGTTTACCTGTTTACAGCTTCGTCCGGATTGCATGCGCCGTTTTTGCCGGATGCGCTGCTATTGCATGGGTAGCAGAACGGTTAACACAACAAGCCAATGCCATCACCACATTTATTATTCGGATTACAGCTTATGCGCCATATCTTATTGTAATTTTAGGTGTGATAACTACGCTTGCTTATTGCTGGGACTGGGGCAAAAGCAAACCGTTTATAAAAAGGTTGGTTTGAAATTTAATCTTTTAAACGATGCTTCTTTTATCGCTATAAATTTATGATGATAAAAAAGCATTATAAACAGGCCTATGATAGATAATATTTCTCTTATCAGCCGATATAAACAATTATTAAACGAAATACTGCCGGCATCATTTACAAAACCTGTTCGGTATAATCATTGCTTCAACAGGATTGTGTTGGATTGGCTGTTTCAGGATGTTTGGTATAACCATCTTAATAATTCAAAAACGGCTATAAGTCAGTTAGATACCACACAGCTACAACAAATGGTTGAGCGGATGGAGCAGTGGCTGTTAGAGCCGGATTTGCTTTTCGAAGACAATCAGAAGTCTTTGAACTGGCGAAAAAAGTAAAAGTACCAATACTTCTTTTACCACCAGAAAATTTTATACACAACCCTTTGTAATAAAACATTTTCCAGTATCTTTGCAGTCCCGAAAATTACGGGAAAAACAAACTGTTTAATTAATTTAATACAAAGCAAGTGAATACGTTAAGTTACAAAACTGTCTCTGCCAATAAAAAAACCGTCAGCAAAGAGTGGGTTGTTGTTGATGCGCAAGGCGAGATTTTGGGGCGCTTGTCTTCTAAGATCGCAATGATCATCAGAGGAAAACACAAGCCAGGATTCACCCCAAACGTAGACTGTGGGGATAATGTAATTGTTATCAATGCAGACAAGGTAAAACTGACCGGAAACAAATTCAGCGAAAAAGAATATGTTTCTTACACCGGTTATCCGGGCGGTCAGAAATTCATTTCTCCTAAGGAGTTAATGGCAAAACATCCAACACGCGTGGTAGAAAAAGCCGTGCGTGGTATGTTACCTAAAACACGTTTGGGCAAAGCCTTATTTGGCAACCTGCATGTTTATGCAGGCGCCGAGCATCCGCACGAAGCACAAACCCCTAAAGCCATTACACTTTAATTTTTAAAGGAGAAAAAGAATGTCAATTACCAACACATCCGGCAGGAGAAAAACTGCAGTTGCCCGCATTTATTTGCAAGAAGGCAGCGGTGCCATCATCGTTAATGGCAAAGATTACAAAGAGTATTTCCCAACATTACCGTTGCAGTACATGGTTACCCAATCATTAGAAGTTTCTGGTTCTGCCGGAAAATTTGATGTGAAAGTTAACGTTGCAGGTGGTGGCGTAACCGGACAGGCTGGTGCCGTTCGTTTAGCTATTGCCAAAGCAATTGTAGAATTAGATGCTGAAAAGAAACCTGCATTAAGCGCAAAAGGCTTAATGACGCGTGACCCACGTATGGTGGAGCGTAAAAAACCAGGCCGCAAGAAAGCACGTCGTAAATTCCAATTCAGTAAACGTTAATTTTTTAGGAGGACACAAACAATGGCAAGAACAACATATCAGGAATTACTGGATTCAGGTGTACATTTTGGTCACCTTACCCGTAAATGGGACCCGAAAATGGCGCAATATATTTTTATGGAGCGCAACGGTATCCACATTATCGATTTAAATAAAACATTAAGCAAAGTTGATGACGCTGCGGCGGCCATCAAACAAATTGTGAAATCTGGCCGTAAAGTATTATTCGTTGCTACTAAAAAGCAAGGGAAAGATTTAGTTGCCGATTTTGCAAAATCTGTAAATATGCCTTTCGTAACCGAACGTTGGTTAGGTGGTATGTTAACCAACTTTGCAACCGTGCGTAAGTCGATCAAAAAGATGTCTAACATCGATAAGATGACTAAAGATGGAACTTACAGCATTCTTTCAAAAAAAGAAAGGTTGATGATCCAACGAGAACGTATCAAATTAGAATCACTTTTAGGTGGAATTGCTGATTTAAACCGTTTACCGGCTGCGTTATTTTTGGTTGACGTGAAGAAAGAACATATTGCTGTTTCTGAAGCATTAAAACTGAATATCCCAACGTTTGCAATGGTGGATACCAATTCTGATCCGTCTAACATTGATTTCCCGATTCCGGCAAATGATGATGCAACTAAATCGATCTCTTTAATCTGCGGTATCATTACCAAAGCAATTGAAGAAGGTTTAGATGAACGCAAACGCGATAAAGAAGACGAAGCGGAAAAAGAAGCTGCTGCTGCAAAAGCAAAAGCTGATCAGCCTCAACCAGATGCAGCAGTTGTTGAAGGTACACGTCGCAGAAGAGCCACTGCCGAAACTGAAGCTCCTGCTAATGTAATCGACAGTTCTGGAACTGAAGGGCACGGAGCTGCTTAATCATAAAATATTAAAGTTTTTAGGTTGAGGATTTTAAGCTGTAGAAAGCGATAAATGTTCAATCTTATTAAATAAAAAAGAAAATGTCAACAGTACAAATTTCTGCATCAGATGTAAATAAATTACGCCAGCAAACCGGAGCCGGAATGATGGATTGTAAAAAAGCACTGACTGAAACCAATGGTGATTTTGAAGCTGCTATCGATTTTTTAAGAAAAAAAGGTGCTAAAGTTGCTGCAAGTCGCCAGGACCGCGAATCAAACGAAGGTGTTGTTATCGCACGAACCAATAATGATAGCACGCGCGGTGTTTTAATTGAAGTAAATTGCGAAACAGATTTTGTAGCTAAAAATGCCGCTTTTATTGCTTTTGCAAATGATATTGCCAACCGTGCAGTAGATGAAAGGCCAAAGAGCATTGACGAACTGGTAGCTTTAGGTGTTGATGTGGATAACGACCGTTTAACTATTGCCGATGCTATTTTAGACCAAACTGGTAAAATTGGCGAGCGCATCAGTATTTCTAAATATGAAGTTTTAGAAGGTGCGCGTGTTGTGCCTTACATCCACGGAAATTATCGTTTAGGTGTTTTGGTTGCTTTAAATATCGTGGCCGAAGGCGTTGACGAAGCTGGTAAAGACGTAGCCATGCAAATTGCAGCCATGAACCCGGTTGCAATTGATAAAGGCGATGTTGATGCTTCAACTATCCAGCGTGAGTTGGAAATTGCGAAAGAACAAATCCGTGCCGAAGGAAAACCGGAAGAAATGGTTGAGAAAATCTCTCAGGGAAAACTAAACAAGTTCTATAAAGATTCTACTTTATTGAATCAGGAGTTTGTGAAAGATTCTTCCAAAACGGTTTCACAGTTTTTAAATACTGTCGAAAAAGGTCTCACGGTAACTGCTTTTAAAAGAGTTGCTTTAGGCTCGTAAAATATTTCAAATCCCCGCTAAACCAGCGGGGATTTTTTTTGTGCTTTTTTTATCGGTTAAAAAATGATCACCTCCTTTTATAACTTAAAACTGGTAACTAACGGAACAATTTCCGAAGGCAAAGTAGTTTTGGTTGAAAATGGTTTTGTTCTGGACGTTATCGACCAAGACATTTTTTTTGCCGATAAAAACAGTATAGATCTGCAAGGTGCTTACCTCGCTCCCGGTTTAATCGACTTGCAAATTTATGGTAGTGGCGGACAATTATTCGGCGGAAACCCAAGTCCGGCTGCTTTGCAGCAGATGGAAACCGATTTGCTGCAGCAAGGCACAACCGGTTTTTTTGCAGCCATTGCAACCAACACAGCCGCAATTGTTAAGCAAGGAATTGAAGCCGCAAAAACATACCGTAAAAACAGCATCGGCAATTTTTTGGGTTTGCATTTGGAAGGACCATTTCTCAACCCAAAACGAAAAGGTGCACATCCGGAAGAATTGATCCGAAAAGCTTCGGTAGCAGAATTGAAACATTGGTTTGATACTGCCGAAGGTGAAATCAAAATGATGACGATTGCACCCGAATTGCAGGATGATGACGTTTTGGATTTTCTCGCGCAGCAAAACATCATTCTCTCTGCCGGTCACAGCAATGCTTCGTTTAGCCAGGCAAATCATTTCCTCAGAAATTCCGTAAAAGCGGTTACGCATTTATACAATGCCATGCCGCAAATGCACCACCGCGAACCTGGTTTTATTCCCGCTATTTTTGAGCAAAAACCTTACACGAGTATCGTCCCTGATGGAATCCATGTTTCTTATCCGATGATTCGTTTAGCGAAACGGGAACTTGGTGAAAAGCTTTTTATTATTACAGATGCTGTTACTGAAACCAAAGAAGGTATTTATCAGCATCAATTCAACCAAAACCATTACGTAATGCCGGATGGAACTTTGTCTGGTTCAGCATTAACGATGTTAAAAGGCGTGCAAAATTGCGTTCAGTTTGCTGATATTCCTTTGGCTGAGGCGATCAACATGGCTTCGCTTTATCCGGCGCAGTTATTAAAAGACGAAACAAAAGGCCAGGTTAAAAAAGGTTGCAAGGCTGATTTCATAGTGTTTAATGCTGATTTCGAACACTTGCATACTTTTTTTAACGGACAAATTTTAGTAAATAATCTTCAACCCAAATCCTAATTTATATTCAATCAACCTATGAAATACAAAAGAATCCTCCTGAAACTAAGCGGCGAATCGTTAATGGGCGACCGCCAGTACGGCATCGATAACAAACGTGTTTTACAGTATGCAGAGGATATAAAAAGTGTGTTTCATTCGGGAATTGAGATAGCGGTTGTGGTGGGTGGAGGAAATATTTTCCGCGGATTAAGCGCCGAAAAATCGGGCATGGAACGCGCACAAGCAGATTATATGGGTATGTTAGCAACGGTTATCAATTGCATGGCACTGCAAAGTGCGCTGGAAGGAATCGGGATTGAAACACGTTTGCAATCAGCCATAAAAATGGAACAAATTTGTGAACCCTACATCCGTCGCCGTGCGATGACGCATTTAGAAACCGGCCGCGTGGTGATTTTCGGCGCAGGAACAGGAAATCCATATTTTACAACTGATACGGCTGCTTCTTTACGTGCCATCGAAATTAAAGCCGATGTGGTTTTAAAAGGAACCCGTGTTGATGGAATTTATTCTGCCGATCCGGAGAAAGATCTAAACGCGGTTCGTTACGATGAAATATCGTTTCAGGAAGTTTATGATAAAGGTTTGAACGTGATGGACATGACCGCCATTACCTTATGCCAGGAGAACAAGCTGCCTATCATTGTTTTTGATATGAACAAAGCCGGAAACTTCCGTAAAATTGCCGAAGGCGAAGCGATCGGAACTTTGGTACACTAATTTTAGGTGGATAAAAACAGCATCAGCATTAATATTTTGGAACAGGATTTTTACTTTTGCAAAAACCAAATGAAGAGATGAGCGAACTCATTAAGAAACAGTTAACGGATACCAAAGCCCACATGGATAAAGCTATTGACTTTCTCGATAGCGAAATGAATAAGATCAGGGCGGGAAAAGCTTCGCCAGCGATGTTGGATGGCGTTTATGTAGATTATTACGGAACGGCAACACCTTTAGCGCAAGTTGGAACGGTTAATTCGCCTGATGCGCGTACTTTGGTTATTCAGCCTTGGGAAAAATCGATGTTAGGGCCGATTGAAAAAGCCATTATCGAATCGAACCTCAGCTTAAACCCACAAAACGACGGACAAATTATTCGCATTAATGTGCCGCCTTTAACAGAAGAACGCCGGAAAGACCTCGTAAAAAGAGTAAATGCCGAAGCAGAATCTGGCAAAATAACAATCCGTAATCTGCGCAAAGATGCCAACGAAAAGATCAAGAAATTGAAAACAGAAGGTGTATCCGAAGATGAAATTAAAGTTGGCGAAGGCGAAGTGCAAAAATTAACTGACAGCTACATTTTAAAAGTTGACCAGTTAGCCAGCTTAAAAGAAAAAGATGTGATGACGGTTTAAATAATTTTGTTTAAATTAGTGTTAAGAGGGAATAATCCGTTTCGGTATTCCCTCTTTTTATTTATAAATTACTATGAAGTTACTGCTTACTTATTTAAAAGATTACCGCGGTTTTGTACTGCTGGCCTTGTTACTTGCGGCACTAAATATTGGGTTTTCTTTGCTCGACCCTTACATAACCGGTCACATTGTAGATCGTTTTATTGAAAAAAGGGATGTATTATCGCGCCATGATTTTGTTTTTGGTGTATTAGGATGGGTTGGTTTAGCTATTGGTGCAGCCATGGTATCCCGGATTGCTAAAAACTTTCAGGATTATTATACCAATATCATTACCCAAAAAGTTGGTGCCAAAATGTATGCTGATGGTTTGGAGCATTCCTTAAAACTGCCTTATCAGGTTTTTGAAGATCAGCGCAGCGGAGAAACATTAGGCATTTTGCAAAAGGTACGTTTAGATACCGAAAAGTTTATTACTGCTTTTATCAGTGTTTTATTTGTGAGTTTAATCGGGATGATTTTTGTAACTGTTTATTCTGTTACCGTAAGTTATAAAGTTACGCTGGTTTATTTTGCAGCTATTCCCGTTATTACTTTTGTAAGTATGTTTTTAAGCCGGAAAATAAAAACAATCCAAAAGAAAATAGTTACGCAAACAACAACATTGGCTGGTTCTACAACAGAATCTTTGCGGAACATTGAACTGATTAAAAGTTTAGGTTTAGCCGGACAGGAAATCAAACGTTTAAACAAAACAACCTATCAAATCCTGGAACTCGAACTTAAAAAAGTAAAATATGTGCGCAGCATGAGCTTTGCGCAAGGCACAACCGTAAATTTTGTGCGTAGTACCATGGTAGTTGTTTTGCTGGTCTTAATTTTTGAGAAAACCATTTCTCCGGGCCAGTATTTTTCCTTTCTGTTCTACTCGTTTTTTCTGTTCAATCCATTGCAGGAATTAGGAAATGTAATTCTGTCCTGGCGTGAAGCAGAAGTTTCTTTAGGTAATTTTAAGCAAATCCTTAATACAGACATTGATGTAAAACCGGCACATCCAATCCATCTGCCAAAAATAAATACGTTAACTTTCAACCAAGTTAGTTTCCGCCATTTAACCGGCAACCGAAATGCCATTACCAATATTGATTTTAGTGTTGAAAAAGGGGAAACTATTGCTTTTGTCGGTCCTTCCGGTTCCGGGAAAACAACTTTGGTGAAAATGTTGGTGGGTTTATATCAACCATTAGATGGAAAAGTGCTATACAACAACATCAGTAGTTCGGAAATTGATTTAGACCAGCTACGCGAGAAAATAGGGTTTGTAACCCAGGATACACAGCTTTTTTCGGGAACGATCCGTGAAAACCTGCTTTTCGTCCAGCCAAATGCAACCGACGAAGAATGTTTGAGCGTATTGCGAAAGGCAGCTTGCTACAACTTACTCGCCCGTGCCGAACATGGTTTAGATACCGTAATTGGCGAAGGTGGCGTAAAAGTTTCGGGCGGAGAAAAACAGCGTTTATCCATTGCAAGGGCTTTGCTGCGGAAACCGGATTTATTGGTTTTTGATGAAGCAACTTCTTCTTTGGATTCGATTACGGAAGAAGAAATTTCGAAAACGATCCGTGATGTTTCTGATCTGCAAAACCACATCACGATTTTAATTGCGCACCGTTTATCCACCATTTTACATGCTGATCGGATTTATGTTTTAGAAAAAGGCCGAATCATCGAATCGGGCAAACACACCGAATTGCTTGATTTAAAAGGTTTATATTATGCCATGTGGCGCCAGCAAATCGGGGAAAGAACAGAAACAGAGGTTTAGTTTTTGTCATGCCGAACTTGTTTCGGCATCTCTCCTGCTAATGCTTCTTTTACAACTATAATTATAAATGAGGGATCCTGAAACAAGTTCGGGATGACAAACTCGTTAAGCTTTCACTACTTCCGGTGCGTTAATTTCACTCAACTTCATTGGGATTAACTTTTTTGTTTTAAAATAGGTAGTCAACACTACAACCAGCGTCATTGATCCGCCAAAAATTACAGAAGTTACAGTTCCCATCAAACGTGCAGTAACGCCGGATTCGAAAGCACCGATCTCATTAGAAGAACCGATAAACATAGAATTTACAGCCGAAACCCGTCCGCGCATTTGATCGGGCGTAAGCAATTGCATAATCGTAGAACGAATTAAAACGCTTACACTATCAAAAGCACCTAACATAAAAAGGCAAAAGAGCGACAGATAAAAGTTCGTTGAAAAACCAAAGCAAATGATAGAAATACCGAAACCGGTAACTGCAACCAACAAATTCCGCCAAGGTTTTCCCATTGGCGAAAGTCGAGTCATGGCCAGCATAGTTAAAACAGCACCAACAGAATCTGCGGCGCGCATCAATCCGAAACCCTCGGCCCCGACTTTTAAAATGTCATTGGCAAAAATGGGCAGCAAAGCAACTGCTCCGCCGAAGAAAACGGAAAACAGGTCTAAACTTAAAGCACCAACCAACATCCGGTTGCTAAAAACGAAGCTGATGCCTTCGGACAGACTTTTATAAATACTTTCTTTCGGTACAAATTCCGGCTCGTGACGGTTTAAGCTGATAATAGCAATAATTGCGGTGGTGATAAAAACAACGACAAAAGAAAAGGTGACCGAAATACCCAAATGATCAAAAATCAAACCGCCGGCTAACGGACCCAAAACAGAAGCCGTTTGATAAGCCGAACTATTCCAGGTAGAAGAATTTGGATACAATTCGCGCGGGATGATCCTCGTCATCACAGAAAAAGCCGTTGGACCGTAAAAGCCGCGTGCTAAACCAATGAAAAAGATCATAGCGCAAATGATAGCTACAATATGAGTTGTGCTTAGGTAGCCGTGTGCGGCGGGCAAGGTTACCAGCAGCATGATGCCGGAACAAATCCACATCACCGAAAATATCATCAGCAGCAAACGCTTTTTCTCTGATTTATCCGCTACATAACCGCCATACAAAGCGATGCCGATGGAAGGAATGGCTTCTGCCAAACCGATCATTCCTAAAGCTAATGCACTTTTTGTTAACTGATAAATGTAGTAGCCAACAATTACCGCCTGCATTTGGTAGGCGAACGTCAGGAAGAAACGCATGGCTAAATAGGAACGGAACTCCTTGAAACGGAGTGCTGCAAATGGGTCGGGTTTGGTTATCGGTTTCGGGTCTTCGTCGGGCACAGATACTAATTTTTATGTGGTAAAAGAAGCATTATAGCTTCGTGATTTTTTTTTTAATTGAATATCAAGCCATGCTGATCAATCAGATAAATAAGTGAAGCAATTGATGCGGCACCCAACTCCAATTCTCGCTTATTGACGTTCTCGAAAACGTCTTTCGCGGTGTGGTGTAAATCAAAATAACGTTGAGAATCCGGCCGGAAACCAATCAAAGTTACACCTGGCATGGTTTCTTTTAAAGGTTCAATATCTGTTCCTGCCCCACCTTTGGTTAATCGCTCTACTTCATAAGGTTCCAGCAATGGTTTCCAGTTTTTGATCATTCCTTTTAAAACTTCCGGTTGTACGCCGCTGAATGAAAATCCGCGCGGCGTAAATCCGCCTTCGTCGGTTTCAATGGCAGCAATATGTTTTTCGTTATTTTTCTGGACGAGTTCGGCATATTTTAAACCGCCTTTGTGTCCGTTTTCCTCATTCATAAACATTACCGCGCGGATGGAATGTTTTGGCCGATAACCTAAAGCTTTGAAAATCCGCAGTACTTCCACCGATTGCATTACGCCGGTTCCGTCGTCGTGCGCACCTTCTGCCAAATCCCAGGAATCCAAATGCCCACCAACGGTAATAAATTCGTTGGGATTTTCGGTTCCTTTCATTTCGCCGACTACATTGTAAGAAAGCACATCGGGCAAAGTCTGGCAGCTTTGTTTAAGGTAAAACTGTACGCCTTTGTTCTGTTTCAAAATCGCGCTTAATAAGTTTGCGCCTTTGGTGGAGATGGCTGCGGCCGGAATTTTATTTCCGCCTTCTTCATAAGCTGTTGCGCCGGTGTGCGGATAATCATCCAAAATCTCGGTCATCGAACGGACGATTACGCCAACTGCGCCATATTTCGCTGCTTCTGCGGGTCCACGAAAACGCTGATCACTTGCTGCACCGTAAGCAGCCCCGGTTTCAATAAAACGTGGATCAAACGGACGATTATAAAACACGATTTTGCCTTTTATAGCTTTTTCGCCAAGCGTTTTCAATTCGGCTATGCTTTGCAATTCGATTACTTCGGCTTTTAAACCATCTTTTGCAGTTGCTACCGAACCACCTAAAGCCACAACTGAAACTAAAATTTGCTGGTTGCCCAATACTATTTTTCCCTGCTCTTTTTCGCCACGGATCCAATGCGGCACCATCACTTCCTGCAAAAAAACGCGGTCGAAACCGTATTGCTGCATCAACTTCTTCGTCCAGTTAACCGCTTTTTGTGCATTTGCGGATCCGCTTAAACGCGGTCCAATTTGCTTGCATAAATATTGCAGGTTTTGGTAAGGCTGACCGTTAACCAGCGCTTCATCATAAATTTTTCTTAAATAAATCGAATCAGAATTTTGGGCAGATGCAGCCAAAGAAAAAGAACCGCAAAGTAAAAAGGAGAGTACAAATTTTAACCTCATAAAAACAGCATTTTAGCAAAGTTAGAATTTGTGCCGAATTGCAAAAAGCTCAGGAGATTTTATTCCAACTTAAACCGCCCGTTTTTTGTGCGAAATGCTGTTGCAGCAATTGGTTTTTGGGGAGAAGCAATTGCGGGTCTTCCTCAAAAATGGCTTCAACCGTTTTCCGGGCTTCGAGCAAAACGCT
Source organism: uncultured Mucilaginibacter sp. (assembly GCA_964657505.1). GTDB lineage: Bacteria > Bacteroidota > Bacteroidia > Sphingobacteriales > Sphingobacteriaceae > Mucilaginibacter_A. Next base: position 28,562 of record CAZZVO010000001.1, on the reverse strand, counting down.
TTGATCTTCCACCAAATTTGCCAGTTTTAAATCCAGCACACCGCTTTGCTGTTTGCCTTCGATGTTGCCCGGCCCGCGCAGTTGCAAATCAATTTCAGCAATCTCAAAACCATCGTTTGTTCGCACCATCGTTTCCAACCTAATCCTGCCATCTTTCGATAACTTTTGGTTACTCATCAAAATACAATACGATTGCTCGGCGCCGCGGCCAACACGGCCACGCAATTGGTGCAGTTGCGATAAGCCAAAACGTTCTGCATTTTCAATAATCATGACCGAAGCATTTGGAACATTTACACCAACTTCAATCACCGTGGTAGCAACCATAATTTGTGTTTCGCCTTTTACAAAACGCTGCATTTCAAAAGCTTTATCTGCTGCAGAAAGCTGACCGTGAACGATGCTGATGCGATAATCCGGCAAAGGAAACTCTCGCGACATCACTTCTATCCCATCCATTAAATTTTTCAAATCGAGCTTTTCACTTTCCTTAATTAGCGGATAAACCACGTAAACCTGCCTTCCTTTGGCAATTTCCTGTTTCATAAAACCGAAAACACGCAGGCGGCTGCTTTCAAAAAAGTGTTTGGTTTCGATAGGTTTCCGTCCCGCGGGCAATTCATCAATGATAGAAATATCCAGATCGCCGTATAAAGTCATAGCCAAAGTTCGCGGAATTGGCGTGGCCGTCATCACCAAAATGTGCGGCGGGATACTGTTTTTACGCCATAATTTTGCGCGTTGCTCTACCCCAAAACGATGCTGTTCATCAATCACTACAAAACCCAGGTTTTTGAATTGTACTTTATCTTCAATCAAAGCATGTGTGCCGATTAATATATTTAGTTTGCCGCTTTCCAAATCCTCATGGATAGTTCGCCGTGCTTTTTTTGGCGTTGATCCGGTTAATAAAGCAAACTCTAAAAAACCTTCACCTAAAAGCTGTTTTAACGATTGATAATGCTGATTAGCCAGAATTTCTGTTGGAGCCATCATGCAAGCCTGGAAGCCGTTATCGATGGCCAGCAAAATGCTCATTAACGCCACGACTGTTTTTCCACTACCTACATCACCTTGCAGCAAACGATTCATTTGAACGCCGCGCTGTGTATCAAAACGTATTTCTTTCAGCGTTCTTTTTTGAGCTGAAGTTAGTGCAAACGGCAATTTGTGGTTGTAGAATTGGTTGAAGAAGAAACCAACGTTACCAAAAACATTGCCTTTAAACTTCTCGGTCCTAAAGATTTTATTTTTGAGTAATTTAAGCTGAAGGAAAAAAAGCTCTTCAAACTTTAAGCGTTTAGATGCTTCTTTTAGCTGCCCAAAATCAGCAGGAAAATGGATTTGCTGAAAAGCTTTTGCACGGTCGATCAGACGATGATCGTCCAATAAGTAGTCAGGAATATTTTCGGTAACGTTTCTACCGTACTGCTCCAGCAAAGCGGCAACAAGTTTTTGAATTCCTTTAGAATCCAGCAGGAATTTTTTAAGCTTTTCGGTAGAATTATAAGCTGGTTGTAGAGCCTGACTTCCATTGCTTTTTGTTGGATTGATGCTGTAAAGCTCAGTTTCCGGGTGCGCAATCTGAAGTTTCCCATTGAAAAATCCAGGCTTGCCAAAAAAGATATAAACTTTGCCAACAACCAAATTATCAAAAACACGCGTAATTCCTTGAAACCAAACTAATTCTATCGGCCCGGTGTCGTCCTGAGCAGCGGCAACCAAACGCCTTGCAGCTTTTTCGCCTATAATTTCTTTACTGGTTAAACGAGCTAAAATTTGCACATAAGGTAGTTCTGCTGATGCTTCTTTTACCTTATAAAAACGGGTGCGGTCGATATATTTGAAAGGGAAATATTGCAGCAGATCACCATAAGAAGCAATTCCCAATTCTTTCTTTAAAGCTGTTGCACGTGCTGCGCCAACACCTTTTAAATATTCAATTGGGGTTTGAAAAAATTCGTTCAAAAATGATCAATTTGGAGATGCTTTTTTTAGGCAGGTAAAAACAGTATGCGCTTGATTATTCTAATTAAGCCTTGACTGCAATAGCAGAAATTTCAACGTTAACATTTTTAGGCAGAACTGAAACCTCCACCGTTTCCCGGGCTGGAAAATCCTTGGTAAAGTACGAACCATAAATCTCGTTTACTAAACCAAAATTATTCATGTCTGATAAAAAAATAGTGGTTTTAACAATATCGTCAAAGCTCAAACTGGCTTCGGATAGTATGGCTTTTAGGTTTTTAAGAACGGTATGTGTTTCTGTAGAAATATCATCCATAATTAATTGCCCTGATTGCGGATCAATCGCAATCTGACCGGAAATAAACAGAAAACCACCTGCAATTACAGCCTGATTGTAAGGCCCAATAGGCTGCGGTGCTTCTTTTGTATTGATAATTGTTTTCATTGGTAGAGTTTGTTTTTAAGGACAATGAGCTTCTCGAACCCAATCAATCTGATTTGAATTGTTTTATCGAGGTTCATCTTTTTTTCAGTATAAACCAGTCGATTAGTTTCCAAATGATGCCCAGTACAAATACTATTATGGCAGTTTTATTAATGGCGTGCATTGCCTTGATATTGAAATTCTCCGGCTTGTTTTTATCTTTTTTTCCAAAAAAATACATAGTCCAAATATAAAAAAAGGGGTTCAGAAAAATCTGAACCCCTTAATAATATGAATTAAATTAGATAATTACATCGTTGGCTTAATTTCAACCCGGCGGTTTAATACACGTCCTGGTTCTGTAGAGTTATCAGCTACTGGGTTAGTTTCTCCAAAAGCTTTTGTTTTGATACGTTTAGCATCAACACCAGAGTTAACCAAGTAAGTTTTAACTGAATTTGCGCGGTCTTTAGATAGGCGCATGTTGTGTGCAGCAGATCCTTCAGAAGAAGCATAACCATCTAACTCGATTGTTGTAGTAGTGCTACCTCTCAAATCAGCAGAAACCTTATCTAAAGTTGGATAAGCTGAAGTTCTCAATACTGAACTGTCAAATTCAAATTGAATGTTAGGGTAACCTGTTGCAGCAGCTACAGTAGTATCTGGTTTAGGGAACTTGATTTCGCAACCAGAACCATCAACAATAGTACCGGCGGGTGTACCTGGGCATTTGTCAAACTGATCTGAAACACCATCACCATCAGAATCTTTTTTCAGGTCATCAACTGCTTTCTCAACATTTGATACACGGCCTTTTAAAGCTTCCACTTCCTGACGTAAAGTTGGGTCTTTCAACTCATCATACATCATAGCTAATGGGTTAACCCAATCTAAATTCGGTTTTCCGGATTTGCCCAAAGTAAATTCTAAACCGCCATAAGCGTAAGAGAATTTATCTTTTGTAGGGAAACGGATATCGGCACCGTCTAAATTATCACCATCAACAAAATTGGCGTTGTAACCTAAGTTTAAGGCAACAGCATCTGATAATTTGAATTTTACACCAACACCAACCGGGATTATTAATTCGTGAATGTAAGTGTTGCCACCGTTGGCGTTGTTTTTATAGTCAAAAGTAGTACCGTTTTGGTAAACAACTTTAGGGGCGTAAGCTGCATAACCAGCACCAGCAGTAACAAAGAAATTTACAGAATTTTCCCTGCGAAGGAAATCTGCAGTTGCCACGTTAACTACACCGGCTAAAGTTGCATAATAAGCTAAATCAGTTTTGAAAGACTGGTAACCATCACGTGTGCCATTGTTCGCACCAGATATACTCCTGCTATCGTCTCCGGAAAGTGTACCACGGATAACCGTAGCTTGCAAGCCAAACGCGTGTCCTAATTGTTTTCTAACAGAAATACCGTAACCTAATTCTAAGTTACTTTTGGTAAAGTCGTTAGAACCAAAAGGGATCATCGGAGTTAATACCCCTGCATTTGCACCAATGCTTAATGTTTTGTACTGCGCCCTGCCACCAAATACCTTCGATGAGCCGGGAACAACAGTTGTAGTCGAATCTGATGAGGTTTGTGCATGGGCTACAACAACTCCCATCAAAGATGCAATCGACAGTACAACTGTTTTCTTTAATGTAGAATAATTCATAATTTTAAGATTAACGATTTTAATTGTGATTTTTTTTTCAAAAATAGTTATTAAGTTTGATTCGTTGTACCAAACACTGTTCCAATTTATATTTTATTTTTTAAATAAAAATATAATTCTTCTAACTCTAACCTAAGCATTTGTTTTCCAATGAAATATGAACCTATTGCTAATTCCACATTCTATACGAATAGAAGCAAATTTTGTTCGAAATTAAAACCAAATTCATTAGTTCTGATTAATTCTAACGACGAATTTCCCCGTAGCGGCGACCAAAACCACGTTTTTAAACAAAATGCCGACCTTTTTTACCTTACGGGGATAGACCAGGAACAAAGCATTTTGCTGCTGTTCCCCGATTGCCCAAACCCGCTGTATAAAGAAGTACTTTTTTTAAGACAAACGAACGAACACATTGCAGTTTGGGAAGGTCATAAATACACACAGGAAGAAGCAGAAAAAGCTTCCGGCATAAAAGCCATCTTTTGGTTACAAGAGTTTAACGCTATTTTACAATCTGTGATCTTTTATGCTGAAAATATCTACCTCAACACAAACGAAAACGACAGATACGAGCATTCCGTTTCCTACCGTGATATGCGTTTCATCCAGCAGTTGAGGGAAAAATATCCGTTACATAATTACTTACGTGCCGCGCCGGTTTTCAGGGAATTGCGTGCTGTAAAATCGCAGGAAGAAGTTGAGCTGATCAGCAAAGCCTGCCAAATTACACGTGATGCTTTTTTTAGGGTGTTAAAATTTGTAAAACCTGGCGTTGGGGAATACGAGATAGAAGCAGAAATCATACACGAATTTATCCGACAACGGGCTACCGGCCATGCATACAACCCAATTATTGCTTCCGGCATCAACGCAACTGTTCTACATTATAATGATAACAACCAAATTTGTAAAGACGGCGATGTGATTTTGATGGATTTTGGTGCCGAGTATGGCAATTACAATGCAGATTGCACACGCTCCATCCCGGTAAGTGGCCGTTTTACCCCGCGCCAAAAAGAAGTTTACCAATCCGTTTTAACTGTAATGAAAGAAGCAACCCAGCTTTTAAAAGCCGGAACGATTTGGAATACTTATCATGAAGAAGTTGGCCGGATCATGACTTCGGAACTGATTAAGCTAAACCTACTCGATAAACACGATGTTGAAAAGCAAAACCCGTCCATGCCGTTATACAAGAAATATTTTATGCACGGCACTTCCCACCATTTGGGTTTGGATGTTCATGATTTTGCCGGGAGATATACCCCTTTTGCAGCCGGAAACGTATTGACTGTTGAGCCTGGCATTTATATCCCAGCCGAAGGTTTAGGTATCCGTTTAGAAAACAACATCCTGATTACCGAAAACGGAAATATGGATTTGATGGCCGATATTCCTTTAGAAATCGAACACCTAGAAGAATTGATGAATGCTTAATTTACACCGTTAAAAACAGCATTCGGCACTATAAAATGAAAGTCGCAGGTTTCACATTCATCCGTAATGCTGTTCAAAATGATTACCCGGTTGTAGAAGCCATCACCTCTATTTTGCCTGTTTGTGATGCCTTTTACATCGCTTTGGGCAATTCGGACGATGGAACGCAGCTACTCATTGAAAAAATTAATTCACCTAAAATTAAGGTGATAAAAACAGTATGGGACGATTCTATCCGTGCTGGCGGTGCTGTTTTTGCTGCCGAAACCGACAAAGCTTTTCAGGCAATTCCAACTGATTTTGACTGGGCATTTTACATCCAAGGTGATGAATGCGTGCACGAAAAGTATTTGCCAACCATCCGGCAGGAAATGGAAGCAAACCTGAACGATAAAAATGTAGAAGGTTTACTGTTTAAATACCTGCACTTTTACGGTTCTTACGATTATTACAGTCATTCGCGCCGCTGGTACCGCCGCGAAATCCGCATCATCCGCAACAATAAGTCCATTCACGCTTACCGCGATGCGCAAGGTTTTCGTTTGGATGACCGGAAAATCAAAGTAAAGCTAATTGACGCCTACATTTACCATTACGGCTGGGTAAAACCGCCAAAAGGCTTGAAAAGCAAAGTGCACAACTTTAACCAGTTTTACCACGACGATGCGTGGCTGCAAGAAAACCAACCACAGGAAACAGCAGATTTCGATTACAAAAATGCCGACCGTTTACTCCGTTTTGAAAAAACGCATCCGGCGGTGATGCAAAAACGGATTGCCGCCAGTAATTGGAAATTGTTGATCGATCCGCAGAAAATCAGCAAGCAAATGTCTTTCCGCAGAAAACTTTTGCAGAAGATTGAAGATTTAACCGGCTGGCGCATCGGCGAATACCGCAATTATCAGCTCATCAAATAATGGTGCATAAAAGAAGCACTTCGATTGTTTTGCCCAATTATAACGGTGCGCACCTGCTCGAAAAATATCTTCCATTTACATTAACCGCCATTCAAAATGCGGGTGTTCCATACGAAGTGATTGTGGTGGACGATGCTTCAACAGATCATTCTATTCAATTCCTTCAAACCAATTATCCGGATATTATCCTCATTGCCAATCCGCAGAACAAAGGGTTTTCGCACACTTGTAACACCGGAGTCCGCGAAGCAAAACACGAGTTGATCCTTTTATTAAATACAGATGTAAAACTTTCTGTGGATTATTTTGAACATCAGTGGCGCTACTTCGACCGCGAAGACACGTTTGGTGTGATGGGCAGGATTATCGATATGGAAGGCGACCACATCCAGGATGCAGCGAGGACTTTAGGTTTCAACGGTTTTAAACTAAAAACAAACCGCTTTTTTTATGCTGAAAACCCTGACGATTTTGTTCCAACCGCTTATTTATCTGGCGCAAACGCTTTAATCAATGCTGAAAAACTAAAAGTAATTGGCGGTTTTAACACACTTTTTTCCCCTTTTTACGGAGAAGATTTTGAAATGGGATTACGCGCCTGGCGTTTAGGCTGGAAATGCTGGTATGAACACCAGTCTGTTTGTCGGCATCAAATTTCGGCCAGCACTAAAGATTATAAAACAACCAATTGGGTAAAAAGCATTTATTACCGAAATCGGTTTTTTGTTCATGCCATACATTTACAAGGTTTCATTTTATTTGGCTGGTATTTACAAATTTTGCTTGTCGATCTGCTTCCGCAACTGCTTACCGGAAAACTTTGGCTGCTTAAAAGTTATCAGCAATTATTTCAGCAACAAGCTGAGATTATATCTTCCAAAAAGGAATTTTCAAATTTGATGCAAAAAAGAGGTGGTAAAAGAAGCATTACACAAGTTACCGCAGAAATAAATGAGCTGATGAAAAATATAACAATACATTGGTTGAAGTAAGCACTGTCATTCCGAACGAAGAGAGGAATCTTCTTCAAACCTTAAAAGCCCAACTGCTTTAAAGAGGATTCCTCCTATAGTCGGAATGACAAAAACCTCCAAATTTTCTTAATTTTGCAGGCTTAACGCTTTGAATGAAAACCTATTTCCGACTGCTCTCTTTTGCTAAACCGATAGAAAAATTTGCTATTCCTTATGTTATCGCCACCATTTTATCGGTTATATTTAACACACTTAACCTGGCACTTTTAGCACCGCTGTTAAATACTTTATTCAACAAAAACACACAACACGTGGTGGCAAAACCAGAAAGCGTGCTTTCTGTAATTGATACTTTTAATTATTACGCTTACCGCGCAACCATCGATTACGGCATAGACGGTGCGCTAAAATTCGTTTGTATCACCATAGTTATTTCAGTTTTTTTAAGCAACCTTTTTCGTTATTTATCGCAGCGGATTATGGAAAACCTGCGGATACACACCTTGTTAAACCTGCGTAAAGCGGTTTTTAATAACGTGATGGATTTGCATCTCGGCTATTTTAGTAATGAAAGAAAAGGTGATATCATTTCCAAAATTGCTTCGGATGTGCAGGTGGTACAATTTTCGGTCACCGGAACATTACAGGTAGTTTTTAAAGAACCTTTTCAATTGATTGCTTATGTGGTGATGCTGTTTTTAATCAGCTACAAACTCACTTTATTTTCTTTGCTGGTGATCCCGGTTTCGGCTTTTATCATTTCCAGGATTGTGAAAAGTTTGAAACAACAGGCAACCGAATCGCAGCAATCTTACGGCAACATGATTAGTTATTTGGACGAAGCTTTGTCGGGCATTAAAATCATCAAAGCTTTTAACGCTACTGCTTTTATCAAGCAAAAATTCAGTGCCGAGAACAATAACTATTCCCGCATCATCCGCACTATGGCGCGCCGCCAGCAGTTGGCCTCGCCAGTTTCAGAGTTTTTAGGCGTTTCGATGGTGGCTGGGATTGTTTTATATGGAGGTTCGCTGATAATTGCCGGAACTTCTGCTCTAAAAGCGGCCGATTTTATCGTTTATATTGCTTTGTTTTCCCAAGTAATGCGGCCGGCAAAAGCTATTTCTGATGCTTTCAGCAACATTCATTCAGGCATTGCAGCCGGAGAACGTGTTTTGGATTTGATTGATGAAAAACCAAAAATCAACGATGCCGCTGATGCTGTTTTTATCGATACTTTTTCTGATTCCATCCGATTCGAAAATGTTTCTTTCGCTTACAACGAAAAAGAGGTGCTAAAAGAAGTATCGCTCACCATCCCGAAAGGAAAAAACATTGCGCTGGTTGGTCCGTCGGGTGGTGGAAAATCTACTTTGATGGATTTGCTGCCGAGGTTTATCGAACCTACAAATGGAAGGATTTTGATTGATGGAAAAGATATCCAGCACATCAAAACAGATTCTGTTCGTGCGTTGATGGGCATCGTCAACCAGGAATCGATTCTGTTTAACGATACCATTTTTAACAACATCGCTTTTGCAAAACCTAAAGCTACACAAGCAGAAGTAGAAGCCGCCGCTAAAATTGCCAATGCCCACGATTTTATTTTGAACACAGAAAACGGTTACCAGACCAATATTGGCGACCGCGGCTCCAAACTTTCCGGCGGACAAAAACAGCGGATCAGCATTGCGCGTGCCGTTTTAAGCAACCCACCGATTATGTTGCTGGATGAAGCAACTTCTGCTTTGGATACCGAATCCGAAAAATTAGTACAGGATGCTTTGAATAATCTCACAAAAAACCGCACTTCCTTAATTATTGCGCACCGTTTAAGCACCATCCAAAATGCCGATGAAATTGTGGTTTTAGAAAACGGACAAATTGCAGAACAGGGAAACCATCAGCAATTGATCAACCAAAATGGTTTGTACAAAAGGCTGATCGATATGCAAACTTTTAATGCGGATTGATGCTTCTTTTATCGCCTAAAAACTAATGTCTACTTTTTAAATTTCTGATTTTATAACGAAGCCAAATCAGCAAACCAAAGTTTTTTATAATCAATTTACTTTTATCCTGATCAAATGCAACATCTGTAATATTCCCCGAAGAACCAGAGTGGTTAAAATGCGCAATAATGTAATTGCGATAAGAAAATCGGTAACTTTTATCCTGCCATAATTCCATATTCAACACATAATCGGCATAAATTTTATACTTTTCTTGGTACTGATATTTTTGAAAAACGGAAGCCGGATAAATTATGGCCTGATGAAAAATTCCATGTTTCGCCATTTTATAAGTATCTAATTTGCCGGAACGAATAACGTTTTTTGTCCGCACGTTGGTATAATAAATAGTTGATTGATCTTTTAATTCTTCAGCAAAAACAGAAAAATCCGGGTACAACTCATCATCAGAACCTAAAAAGTAAACCCAATTGTTGGTAACGTGTGGTAAGGCTTTGTTCATCGCATCATAAATCCCACGATCGGGTTCACTTTTCCAGTAAAAAATTTTATCCTCATTTACTTTGATAATCGCTACCGTTTCGTCCGTGCTGTTTCCATCGATCACAATAATATTTATGTTTGGATAAGATTGGCTGTAAATACTATCCAAACACTTTTGCAAAGTTGCAGCGGCGTTGTAAGTGACGATGATGATTGAAATACCTGAAACCTGGTTCACAAATTTAATTTAGTTTTGAAGATGCTTTCATTACTTCTTTTATGCCGATAAAGAACCGGAATTTATTCAGATTAACGCGCTTTATCCTGCTTAAATTTCCTTACTTGTTTCAATTGCTGGCGAGATTTAAAAAGCCATCTAAAAAAATCCTGATCATTAAAACAGATGCCATTGGCGATTATATTTTGTTCAGAAACTTTTTAGAAGAAGTTAAAAAATCTAATCAATACCAGGATTATCAGATTGATTTAATTGGAAATGTATTGTGGCAAGATGTCGCTTTATTGTACGATGCAAATGTTGTTTCTAACTTCTATTTTGTAAAAGCGATCAACCTTTATCATGAACCTTCGCAGGTTTTAAAATTAGGCTGGAAACTTTTCAAACAAAATTATGCTGTTGTTTTGCAGCCAAGTTACACCCGCAATTTTATTAACGACGGATTGGCTGCATTAACTGCTGCTAAACAAATTATTGGCTTTAAGGGAGATTTTGAAGCCATCGCACCAAAAATCAAAAAGAAAATAGATCGATTTTATACTCAAAAGCTTCAACTTCCTGCTGCGGCTTATTTTGAATTTGAACGCACCCGTTTCTTCTTTGAAACTGTTTTGCAACAACCAATTAGTTTAAAAGGACCAAGTCTTCCAGTAAAAACTTCAACTCAAAATTATATTGCTTTTTGTTTAGGTGCAGGAAATTTGAAACGTAGCTGGACGGTATCTAACTTTTTGGCACTGGCACAACTCATCTTGCAAAACACTTCCTATGAAATTTATTTGCTCGGCGGATCTGATGCTGCAAGCGATGCTTCTTTTATCGGTGTAAATCTATCAACAGAAAGGGTTAGAAACTTAACTTTAAAAACTTCCGTTCCGGAATTTATTGATTTTATTGCACAATCTTCTTTGGTGATTTGCAATGAAACCAGTGCTGCACATATTGCTTCTGCCTGTGGCAAAAAAGCGGTTTCCATTTTGGGCGGCGGCCATTTCGAACGTTTTGCGCCTTATCCAAATAACTTAATAAACCGACCGGTTTTTGTATTTGAAAAAATGCCTTGCTACTATTGCAACTGGCTTTGTAAGTTTGAAACTGCTGCCGAAGAACCTTTTCCTTGCATCGCCAACGTCAATTTAGAGCAGGTTTGGAAAGAAGTGCAGCAGATATTAAATATTGACCAACCTTTAGAAAATGTTTAAGAAAAGAAATTTGATTAGCAAGTTGTGGCTAAAATACCACGACCGCAACCAATACAAACAATACAAATGGGAACGCCAAAATTATACAGAACAGGAAGCCTTAAACTTTTTTACAGGTGAAGACCGTTTAGATACGCAGGAAAAAATCGAAAAGGTTGCGAAAGAAGATAAGCTGTTAAACATTGTACACAGCGGTAATTCTGGTGATGTAATTTACGCTTTGCCAACTATCAAAAAAATTTTCGAAATAACTGGTGTGCCTATTAATTTGTACTTGCGGTTAAACCAGAAGTTGGTGATGTCTGGCTACAGTTCTCATCCAATGGGAAATGTAATGATTAACCAACCGATGGCCGAAATGCTTTTTCCGTTGCTTAATGCCCAGGATTATATTGCTAAAAGCGAAGCTTACAACAATCAAAAAGTACATATCGACTTAGATTTTTTTCGCAATAAAACTATTTCGCTCCATAATTCTAACTTGGCAAGATGGTATAGTTATGTTACTGGTTTTACGCCCGAACTTTGGAAACCTTGGATTGATGTAACGCCAGATACTTCTTTTAATGATAAAATTATTTTGGCGAGAAGCGAACGCTACCGCAACTCCACCATCAATTATTCGTTTTTAAAGGATTATAAAAATGTGGTTTTTATCGGCGTAAAGTCAGAATATGAGGACATGAAAAAAGCGATCCCGGATTTACAAACCGTGCAGGTAAAAAACTTTTTAGACCTGGCACAGATGATTGCAGGTTGCAAAGTTTTTATTGGTAACCAGTCATTTCCTTATTCTATTGCTGAAGGATTAAAAACGCCGCGGATATTGGAAGCTTATTATCATTTAGCACACGTAATCCCCGAAGGAGAAAACGCGCACGACTATTACTACCAGAACCATTTTGAATCCTTGGTAAAGCAATTGGCGTAGTAGTTGTTATGGCATACTTCTTTTATGTGGATAAAACCTGCAACATAGCCGGGATTTACGGGTTATGCCATTGGTGAAAAACCCATAATAGATCAGCATATTAATTGGATAAGATGAGCGTTCCCGAAAATTTCGTCAATACTGCACCTGCAAAAAGAAACTATGATTTTATAGATAGCATCCGGTCTATCGCCATGATTTGTATCGTGGCAGAGCATTCGTTTTTTCTGGGCAACAGTTATCATCCCACCAATCCGCATGATTTTTGGATTTACAGTTGCATGATGCAGGTAAACAAATTAGGCACAATGGCTTTTTTTATACTGGCCGGTTTTTTAATTGGCGATAAATTTACGGATTACACGCCGGGCCAATACATTAAAAGAAGGTTTGCCAATACGGTAAAACCCTGGTTATTTTGGGCTTTGCTTTTTGTATTTATAATTTTATTTGATAACCTGATTGGCAGCTTGCGTTTTCACGGAACTTTTAAACAGGATTTTCCAACTTTGTTTCCAGATACTATAGAAACTGTTTTCCTGTTCACCAATTATTGGTTCATCATCAACTTCCTGATTTGTATTACGGTCTTGCTCATCTTTAAAAAATATCTTTATTCCTTGTGGTTTGGCGTGCTTCTTTTAGCCATCACTTTTATGTACTCTATCAATATTTATACACTTTGGTTTGAGCCGCGACATACTACGGCTTTATTTGGCTTTGTGTTTTTTTTATGGTTTGGGGCGCAGCTTTACCACAAGTGGAACGTCGTAGATAATTGGATAAAAAAAGTGCCAATCACCGTATTTATTTTTACAACGGTGGCAACTTTTATATTAGCGATAATAGAAATACAGCGATTGCGAGCGTTAAACAGCATAGACGAATTCAACACGCTTCGAGCAAGTAATGTGCTGTATTCACTTTCGGCATTTCTGTTACTTTTGAAAATAAGGCACTTTAACCTCATCAAATATTTAAAACCGCGCGAAACTACTTTTGGCATTTACCTCATCCATTATATTATCGTTTATAGCGTATTGCCTTTATTAATTAGGCCCTTAGGATTTGATTATCGTGAGCATCCCATACAAATTATTGTTTTGTATGAAATTATCAGGTTCATAATCGTGTATTCGGTTACGTTCCTATTGGTTAGGCTGTTTAATAAAACAAGTTTTAAATGGATTGTCGGAAGATAACTCTGTGTTTTTTCTCAGGGCATTTTATATTGCAGGACTTAATCTTCCTCCACAAAACCAACATCTTCCCCAACTTCAAAAACCACGTAAGCACGTTTCCAGGGTTCATTGCCTAGCATTTGCCAGGTGTGGCCGCTGCCGGTAGTATCTAAGGCAATTAAAACTTCGCCTGCTTTTAATATAAATTTTTCTCTGCTAAAAACAGTAAATTCTAAAGTGCCGGTTAAAGTAAGTACAAATTGTGTGTTTGGTGCAGGGTGCCAACCGTAATACGTTCCCGCGGGAGTTTCTTTAAAATGGATGGAAGCCGCTTCGTTCATCACGTTTTCTGTTACGTGGCCTTTTACAATATGCGAATGCCCATCAGCACCGGTAATTAGCTGGTACGCTTTGATCATTTGGGGAAGTTTTAGGTGGATAAAAGAAGCATGCAGGTTTACATTCTTTTAAAAACAATGGTTTTGCCTATAAACTTAAAATGCCAATACCCGGTAACTTTCAGTAAACCTTCATTCGTCATGGAAGCTACAGAACTCCAAGTGCGGCCACTGTTGGCATCATAGATCAAGCCGTTTTCCCAGGCGTTACTGGCCGGGTTAAAAGTTAAATTATCCACTACGTCCATCCCGATCAGCTTCCGGTTCCGCAAAGAAACATTTGGGTTTTTAAAATCTGTGCGAGTGTTCATCGGTTTGGTTTTATCGTCCGAATCATCGAACCAAACCAACTTTGCCCCAAATTCGTCGCCGTTTTTATAAACCTGGACGATACAGTTTTTTTGTTCGGATATCCATTTCCCGATAATCCTATCCTGCGGCAAAATACCGGTAGTTAATATTTGTGCGGATGATTTGCTGCCGATACCAACAGTTAACATCAAAATTAAACAGAGAAAAACGATTGGGTTGGGTTTTATCTGCTGTGCTTTTTTTATCATCTTAAAATATTCGTTTGCAATATAACGCATAGAATGCTTTTACCTTGCCGCTTCTAATTTAGTTCGAAGATAATTTTTGCAAACTGCGTTTATCGGGCGGCAAAGCCATAAACTTCTTATACGAATCGTTGATGTACAAAGTGAGCGATGAATGCGGTGTTTTTTTGAGGAAGGCAAGCGATGGCCGGTACATCGACATGAAATCTTCCAGCTCCTGGCCTTTTAGCGGTACAACGCTGCTTACATAAGCGGCATTAAAAATCGAATCCACTTGGCGTTCATCTGCTTCGTGGTCAAAATAATGTTTTAAGCGGCGGGCATCTTTGCTTTCTTTGCCGAAAATCCGCGATGGCGACAAGGCAAATTTGCTTTTTTCGTAAACATCCGGGTATTCTTCCCGTGGGTTAAATGTGCGGCTGGAGGTAACATTCACTTCCCGCAAAGCAATGCCTTTGAAGGAAAGTTCTACCATTTTCGGCTTTAAATCCACCACAAATAAAGTATCTGAAAGATAACCGGGAGAAGAAAAAACGAGTGTATGGTTAAGCACCGTGCGGATGCTGAAATTACCAGAATTATCCGTAAGCGAGATTTCTTTGGAATTGACGTCCCGTACAAAAACGTTAGCTAATTTATGGGACGCCCTGCCTTCGTAAACGGTACCTTTTAAAACGGTTTGGGCATGTAAGCTGGCAGCGGATATACAAACAGCAGCAGTGAGCAGGATGATGCGGGTTTTCATGTAATTATAACCTTGGTTTTGCTTAAAAGTTGTGTGCTATTTTTTGCCTGATAAAAGAAGCATTGCTGCTTTTTACAATGATAACGATAAGTTGATTGGTGGCAATTGGTATTAAACTAAAAAAGCCTTGGTTTCCCAAAGCTTCTTTTGTGCTTGTAAATTAATATGTGTCGTTTACTTTTTCCAAACATTGTTTGCTGGATTGTAATCAGGCAGTTTGCCATCCGGGTTATAAGTAACCGATTCGATAGCTTCTGTAGATGGATATTTGAAAGACCAACTAACGTTACGTTCCCATATTTCGCCCGTAAAATTTACACGCTCTGTTTTACCGCTAACTGTTTTAATTTCCAGTACAACCGGCATGGCCATTTTTTCTAAGTTATCTATTGTGATGATTGCGCCTTTTGTAGCATCATTATCTACATATCTAACACTGCGTACGGCCACATCCAAACGCCAAGTGTTTTCAAACCAGCCTCTCCAAAACCATTGTAAGCTTTCTCCGGCTGCGTTTTCCATAGTGCGGAAAAAGTCGTCTGGCTGCGGATGTTTAAAAGCCCAACGATTGATATAAGTTTTAAAGGCAAAATCAAAACGTTCCGGCCCCAATATTTCCTCCCGCAGCATTACCAAACCAGCGCTTGGTTTGCTATATAATAAAGTACCGTTATTGGCCTCCTTTAAATTATCAGGGTTGCTTAAAATGGGTTCAAGTTCGGGCCGTGTAAAATTGTTCCAACTGCGCAAAAGCCCGTCAGTAGTTGGCGACCTGTAAAATTCGCCTTTTAATGAGTTTTGTGTTGAAAGGGTATTGATAAAGGTATTGAAACCTTCGTCCATCCAGCCATATAAACGTTCGTTAGAGCCTACAATCATCGGAAACCAGGTATGGCCAAATTCATGATCAATTACACCCCAGCCGCCACGCAAACTACAAAAAACAATACCAGGGTATTCCATGCCACCAGCTTTGCCGGCTACACCCGTAGCATTTGGGTAAGGAAACTCAAACCATTTTTTAGAATTATATTCGATCGAAGCTTTTATATATTCAGTTCCCCGGCCCCATGCTGTAGCACTGCTACTTTCTACAGGATATGCAGAAATAGCCATCGACTTTTTACCGCTTGGCAAATTCATTTTAGCAGCATCAACAATAAAAGCGGCGGATGCACCCCAGGATGCGTCGCGGGCATTACGTATTTGAAAGTGCCATGTTAAGTCAGCTTTACCAGCAGGACGGGAAGCCGGGTTGGTTACCTCATCGGCAGTACGGATAAATACCGTTTTTTCGCTTTGTGCAGCTTGTGCCCATCTTTTTTGCTGTTCTGGTGTGTAAACATCTTTCGGGTTTAGTAATTCACCGGAACATACAACAATATCTTTGGCAGGAGCGGTAATATTAATATCAAAATCGCCGTACTCTAAGTAAAATTCGCTTTCGCCGGTATAAGGCAAGGTATTCCATCCAATGATGTCATCATAAACGCACATCCTTGGATACCACTGTGCCACCTGGAATATCTTGCCGTTTTTTGTCGGCTGGATGCCCATTCGATCTGATCCATAATCAGGGGATATGAAAGAATATTCTATTTTTAATTTCAACTGTCCGCCTGTTGGGTCAATATCCTTTGGTAAAAATACCTGCATACGGGTATCATTAACCAGGAATTTGGCATCGGTTGCCGTCGTTATTTTACTTCCTTTCGGCGTGCTTAATATTTTAACTGATTTTATTTTAAAACCTGCATCAAACACCTGCCCATTGCCCCAGTTACGGCTTCCTTGGACGTCGCCGGTTACTAAAGGTACTTGTTTAACGCCACGGGAATCCGTTTTGAAAAGATTTTGGTCTAACTGCATCCAGATGAAGCCCAATTTTTGCGGACTGTTATTGGTATAAGTTAATACCTCTGTACCGGTAATTTCGTTCGTTTCCTCATTTAACTTGGCAGCTAACTGATAGTCTGCACGGTTTTGCCAAAATTTTGGCCCCTGATTGCCATCTGCCGATCTGTATTCACTTCCATTTTTAGTATAAAAGAAAGGCTTCCAAAGTTCATGGTAATCATATTGGGTGGCAGGTGCATTTGGTTCTACTATCGGAACAGCACGCTGACGGCCAGCAGCCCGTGCAGCAGCAGCGGCATTTGGATTAGCTGTTGTTTGCGTATTTGGCGGCGTTTGCTGTGCAGAAACAAAATCGGCAGTAAGTAACAAAGCCAGCGTACAAGCAGGTAAAAATTTTAATCTCATCTTTCTATATGATTTCTGTAAAAATCAACACATAATTAAGAAAAAATAAGCTCAATTTGGGCGGGTAAACTAATTGTTACCAAGCATCAGCAGAAAAAGTATTTAGTATGAGTTTATTGCCTTAAAAAAAGCTTTTGATAAACTTCTTCCTGAAAACCCAGCACCAATTCGTCCTTAAACTCTAAAACTGGCCTTTTAATCATGCTGTTTTTAGCATGCAAAAGTTGTAAGGCTTGTTTTTCTCCAGTGATAGAATCTTTGGTTTCAGCATCCAATTGTTTCCAGGTTAATCCTTGTTTGTTCAGCAGTTTTTCGTAGCCAACTTTACTGCTCCATTCCTGCAATTTCTCCGCAGAAATTCCTTCCTTTTTAAAATCGTGGAATTGGAAATCGATCTGGTTTTCTTTCAGCCAGTCCAACGCTTTTTTTACTGTGTTGCAGTTTTTGATGCCGTAGATATCCATCTATCAAAATTAATGGTTTGACTGTCCGCTGCTCACATCATCATTACTAATGCCGCGCCGGTTCTTTTTAATGCTGCTGTTTAGCTTACCAAATTTGTAGTTAAAACTGATGTTGATGCTTCGGTAGTAAATATCAAAATTATTAACCTGTTCAAAGTTGGCGGTTTTGGTATAGAAGTTTAAAGTTCGGTACTTGGTGTATGGATTGTTGGCGCCGATAGAAAGTGTAGCTTTCTTCTTCAAAAAATCTTTAGAAATGCTAAAAGAGTTGCCAAAATAATAATTGTCCCTTCCTTGCAACAAAACATAACGACTGTCGAAACCAACGTTCAAACTTAAACGGATGCCGTTATCAAACTTGTAATCAGTATCTCCAAATAGTTGGCCTTGAAAACCTTTGTTGGTGTAAAAAATTCCGTTATAGGTACCACTTAACCAAACATGCAAGAGTTGGCTGTTGATATTTACGTTCCATTTTTTTGTCAAAGGATAATTCATATTGAAATCTAAGCCCAGCCTTTTATTTTTTCCAACGTTTTGGAAACTTGTCCTGGTTACAGTATCTGCACCAATCGTAGTTACATTCTCGACCGTATTGTTAGCGAAAGAATAATTTAAGCCGAGGTTAACAGAACCTTTTTTAAAATTGCTGTAATTTAATTCGAAGGAATGATTAACTACGGGATTTAAATCCGGATTGCCGGAAGTGATAAATTTTGGATTTGATCTGTTAACAAAAGGGTTAAGCTGCCAAATTCCCGGCCGTTGAATACGGTCTGTAAAGCCCAAATTTATACTGCTGGTTTTAAACTTTCGTTGTGCCGAAACAGAAGGAACCAAGTTATTATAACCACGGTTTAAAGAACTTCCTACCGAAGAAAAATCGGCATCAACTGTGGTGCGTTCTAAACGCAAACCGCCTTTAAAAACCCAATCTTTAAGTTTTAACTGGTACGAATTGTAAACACCGTACACGTTTTGCTGGTAGTTAAAATTGTTGGTTTGTGTTGGATCGTTGATAAATTCGTTCTTCGTCGCATCAAAATTATCACTTATAAAATCACTAAAATTATTGCGTAAAATCGCTTTTCCACCAGCTTCAATATTGATCTTTTTTAAAGGTTGCACATAATCTAATTGAAAAGTGTGCTCCTTAGTTCCCGAGTTATTATACTGATTGTAATTGGGCTGATCGTACTGAAAACGCTGTTGTATATCCGCAATGGTGTTAAACTTGTAGCCAGATAAATTGTACTTGTAAGAAGCTGTTAACAATTGCTCCTTGCTTTTTTTAAAGCCAAGCTGATAGTTCAACCCAAAACCATTCCCCGTAAAAGTTGAATTGTTATTGTTGAAAATATTGTAGGATTGCGCCAATGATTCATCGCCATTTAACTGCGTAGAAAGCAAATTGCTGTTTTGGTTATTGGTGCCTTTGTAAGATTCGAAAGTTGCGGTCAGCAGGTTTAATGTGTCAATTTCATAACTTAATTCGCCGCTGCCGTAAGTGTTATTGCCATTTTGCATTCTAATTCCATCTTGTGTTAGAAAAGATTGCACCGGACTAAAAGTGTTACTGATGTTATTGTAAGCCGTAGTTTGTTTTTTCTGCTCGTTGTAACCAACATAACCGTTAAAACCAAATTTGCCTTGTTTAACTGTTGCATTTAGATTGAAGCCCGGCCCATAAACTGTATTGTAACGTGTGTTGATGCTACCGTTATAACCTTGGTCGGCATTTTTTTTGGTGATAATGTTGATGATCCCGGCCAAACCTTCGGCATCGTATTTCGCTGGCGGCGTGGTAATTACTTCAATCTTTTCAATGTTGGTTGCCGGCATCGCTTTTAACACATCAGAAGGATTTCGGGCAATCATAGCAGATTCCTTTCCGTTGATCAAAATCTTATAATTGGTGTTGCCTTTCAATTTGATGTTATCAGTTGCATCCACAGAAAGCATCGGCACTTTGCGCATCATATCCAAAGCGGTTAGCGATTTACTTTCCGGATCGGCCTGCACATCATAAGCAATGCGGTCAACTTCTTGTTTTAAAATCGGACGCGTGGCTACCACAGAAACTTCTTTTAATTGATTGCTTGATGGCGAAAGTTTTATCTTCCCCAAATCCAATATTGGCGATGCTTCTTTTACCGGTAAAATTTTGTTGCCGTAACCAACATAAGCAATGTTAATTTGGAAACCAGTTGCAGGCGTTACAGTTGATAATTGGAAAGAGCCATCATCTTTAGTCAGCGTACTTTTTACAGCTTTTCCCGCTGCATCTTTTAAAACAACGGTTACGTAACCTAAAGGCGTTTGCTTAACAGAATCGACCACTGTCCCTTTAATTATTAAAGTTTTATTTTGTGCCGATACCGTATAAACAAAGCAAATTAAACAGCATAAAAAAAGTAAGCGTTGTAGCATATAGTGGAAATAAAATAAGGCAACAAAGTAATAACTAAAAGAATGGTATTTAAGCCATTTAACTATTTTTAACTAAACAAATAGTTTTGATTAAGCCGGTCTTAATTGTTAAGATGAAAAAAACTACAGCAAACGTTATAACGCTTTGAAATTTTATTTTTCCTTGCTTAGCTTAATACAACTGTAAATTTATGGCATAAAAGAAGTATCAGTGAACTAAATAAAAGGCATAACCCATTCAGTAATATATCATTTCTGGTTTTGAAACATCTGCTAATCAAATCTATCTTCAAAACAAGTAGTTGTGGCAGATTTTACATTCCTTTAGCGTTTAAATCCTTAAATTTGTGCTTCCTTAAAAAATAAATTTACTATGCAATATGATGTAATTGTGATCGGTTCGGGTCCTGGCGGTTATGTGGCAGCAATCCGTTGCGCCCAGCTTGGTTTAAAAACGGCCTGTATCGAAAAATATTCGACTTTTGGCGGAACTTGTCTCAACGTTGGCTGTATCCCGTCGAAAGCTTTACTTGATTCTACCGAACATTATTTTAACGCTGCCCATACTTTTGAAGCGCATGGAATCCATATCGAAAACCTGAAACCGGATTTGGCGCAAATGATTAAACGTAAAAACGAAGTGGTAGAACAAACTACCGGCGGCATTGCGTTTCTGTTCAAGAAAAATAAAATAACTTCTTATACCGGAATTGGTTCTTTTATCGATAAAAATACCATCAACGTAAAAAAAGCCGATGGTTCTGATGAGCAGATTACGGGTAAAAATATCATCATCGCAACCGGTTCCAAACCTTCCACTTTGCCATTTATCCAGGTTGATAAAAAACGCATTGTAACTTCTACCGAAGCTTTAAACCTGCCCGAAATTCCCAAGCACATGATTTTGATTGGCGGCGGCGTAATCGGACTGGAACTGGGTTCGGTTTATGCACGTTTGGGCGCAAAAGTTTCTGTGGTTGAATTTACGGATGCGATTGTAAACACTTTGGACAGATCGTTATCCAAAGAACTCCAAAAAGTGCTGACCAAACAAGGCATGGAATTTTACCTCAACCATAAAGTTACCGGTGCTGTTGTGAATGGCGATGAAGTTACGGTTACGGCCGATAGTCCAAAAGGAGAAAAAATAGAATTAAAAGGCGATTATTGTCTGCTCGCCGTTGGCCGAACCGCTTATACTGAAGGTTTAGGTTTGGAGAAATTAGGCATCGAACTTGAACCACGAGGTAAAAAAATCCCGGTAAACGAGCATTTAGAAACTACCGTTCCGGGCGTTTATGCCATTGGTGATGCCGTAAAAGGCGCTATGCTGGCGCACAAAGCTGAGGATGAAGGCACGTATGTGGCCGAAGTTATTGCCGGACAAAAACCACATATCAATTACAATTTAATCCCGGGCGTGGTTTATACCTGGCCGGAAGTGGCAACGGTTGGTTACAGCGAAGAGCAATTGAAAGAGAAAGGCGTAAAATATAAAATCGGTTCTTTTCCTTATAAAGCTAGCGGCCGTTCGCGCGCCAGCATGGACACCGATGGTTTTGTTAAAGTTTTGGCGGATGCCGCTACGGATGAAGTTTTAGGCGTACATATCATCGGACCGAGGGCGGCTGATGTGATTGCCGAAGCAGTTGTGGCGATGGAATTCCGTGCTTCTGCGGAGGATATTGCACGGATTTCTCACGCGCATCCAACTTATACGGAAGCTGTTCGGGAAGCTGCTATGGCGGCTACGGAGAATCGGGCTATACATATTTAATTGTCTGAACCGGAATTTTTAGAATTTTAGGATTAGCAGAATTCTAAGAAGTTATTTTTACTTGATAAAAGAAGCATTGGCCAAAAACTGATGCTTCTTTTATGGGTTGTTTTTTGATAATTCTACAAAAATTTAATTAGAGCACCAACAGTGCCTCATTACAAAAGCAATATTATTTAGCTTTATAGTTGGTTATTCTTTTAAAAATTATTAATAATGAAAGACGTAGAACAACTGAAAGCTGAATTAAGTAAATTGGTTGAAGACTATCCAACTTCATTAAAACCAGTGTTATGCGAGATAAAAGGCAAAGGTTTTTTTCCTGGCGCAAGAGGTTTATGGGAGGATGAAGATGAAACTATTTCTGATAAACCAATAATGATTTTAGGCCATGATTTTGGAGCCGAAAGAGATTTTAAGAAATCCGTTGAAAGAGGCTGTGAGAACTTAAATGCTTTAACTTGGAAAAACCTGCAAACTACACTTCA
The DNA here is from genome assembly GCA_964657505.1 of uncultured Mucilaginibacter sp. GTDB lineage: Bacteria > Bacteroidota > Bacteroidia > Sphingobacteriales > Sphingobacteriaceae > Mucilaginibacter_A. Next base: position 6,042 of record CAZZVO010000001.1, on the reverse strand, counting down.
GGAATTTGGTATTCCTGAAGATAACTGCTTTTTTACCAATGCAATTTTAGGTGTTAGAACTGTTGACAGCGCTCTCGGTAAAAGTCCGGCTTATAGCTATCCGGAGTTTTTAGACCTTTGTAAATCCTTTTTACTAAAACAGATCAACATTCAAAAACCCAAATTAATAATCGTTTTAGGTCTTCATGTTTTAGGGATAATTAGTCAACTATCTAATAAATTTAAGGCGCTCGAAAAGGTTAAAAGTTTTAAGGCTTTAGATGGAGAAGACTTATCGGGCTTTCGAGAAATTACTTTTGATGGAATTGAAGGATATAAAACCAATGTTATAATTATCACTCATCCAACTTACAGACATTTAAATATTAAATATCGAACTATTGAAAATTTGTTAGGCAGTAAAGCAGAAAAACATTTGTTCGATAAATTCTATTTATAAAGATGATAACAATGAAAGCAGGGAATTACGTAATCTACAAAGTCGAACCAAGTGATTATGGCCTTTCTGTTGACATGGATATTAGTAAAAGTTCACATGGAAGATTATTTACAAATACAGTTTTAACGGTAGAAGGCAAAGCAATCATTTTTAAAGATGTTGATAATCTAACTTTTAAAGGCGTTTTTTCAATTGATAATTATTTTGTGTTAGAATATTAAAAAAGTAATCTACTAAATGGCTGTCGTCTTCCCAATCCTGATTATCTTGCTTACAATCGTTGCTATGGAAACCATTTCCTGGGCAATGCACAAGTTTCTTTTCCACGGGCCGCTTTGGTTTATCCATAAAACTCATCACCAGCAACGTCACGGTTTTTTTGAACTGAATGATGTTTTCAGTTTGTTTTTTGGGTTACTTGCCGTTGGATTAATTTGGTTTGACCGGGAAACGCGCAGTTACTCTTTTTGGATTGGTGCCGGCATTAGCTTGTACGGTATCATTTATTTTGTCTTTCACGATTGGTTTATTCACAATCGTTTTAAGGCTTTTAAAAGTCAGAATAAGTACCTTTCCGGGATTCGTCGGGCACATAAGATTCACCATAAATCAACTCAGAAAAACCCTTCGGAAGAGTTTGGTTTGCTGGTGGCGAGTAGGAAGTATTTTAAGAAATAATTAGAAAATATGGCAGCTACTGTATCCAGATAGCTTTTTAAATTAATTCGTTATTTAGGAAATCTGCAATGGATAAGATTTTTGTTTTTCCAAAATGTTTCAATACCAACAAGTCCTGATCTCCCGTTATTAAATGAGAAGCATTTCCATCTACCGCTAAACTCAACAAAAAATTATCTTTCTCATCCCTGCAAATATTAATAACTGTCTTTACTTCAACAAAATCAGCATAAGCTTCAATCAGATCAAGCGTTTTTTTAATGTTAGTAGTAGAAAAATATTTTTCAAATTTTGGACGATTAGCAACTGTTACAAACTCATGTAATAGCTCCGTGCTAAACACTAAATTAATTTCTTGGGAGAATAATAATAAGTCTATTTCCGAATAGCTTCTTTTAATCAGAAAACTTATCCAAAGGTTAGTATCTATTATAACCCTAACAGGATTATCTGGCATACCGCTCTGAACGTACTTTTTCTACTTCCGCTGTGATCTCTTCCAAACTTGGTGCAGAATCTTGCCGGCTACGCAGCTCGTTTAACAACTCCTGAAAATCGTTTTTTGTTGAATTATGAATTGTAATTAAATCAAGCGCTTCTAAATCCTTTAAAAGTTGAAGTGCCTTTGGATTTATTACATTAATTTTTAGCGTTTCCATAGTAACAAATATAATAAACATAAAGAAGTCCGAGCTGATTAAAACTAGCTTAGGACAATGTATTTTGTGAAATAGCTTACTTTTGTAACCCTCGTAAATAGGGGTTTTATTTTAATAAGTCTTTTAGCATCAATTTCTCCATGCTCCAAATCCGCAAAAATGTTTCCCTTAAAAATTTTAACACGTTTGGTGTTGATGCTATGGCCAGCTACTTTGTAGAAATCAATCATGAAGATGAACTCATTGAGCTTTTCCTCGATCCAAAATGGCTGCAAATACCACGTTTGGTTTTAGGCGGAGGAAGCAATATGTTGTTTACGAAAGATTTTGAAGGATTAGTAATCCGAATGAATATCCGCGGAATTGAACATCGTATCAACCACGAAGAAGTTTATGTTGAAGCCGGAGCAGGGGAAAGTTGGAACGAATTGGTAAACTATTGTGTGAGCCACAATTTTGCCGGAATGGAAAACCTGAGTTTAATTCCGGGTTCTGTCGGTGCTTCTCCGGTGCAAAATATTGGTGCTTATGGCGTGGAGTTGAAAGACGTTTTTGAATCTTGCCAGGCTTTTGAAATTTCTACTCATCAAAAAAAAACCTTTGTAAAAGAAGCATGCAACTTTGGTTACCGGGAAAGTGTTTTTAAAGGTGAACTGAAAAATCAATTCATCATAACTTCTGTAAAGTTTAAACTTTCACTTCAGCCTAAAGTCAATACCACATACGGTGCAATTGCCACAGAATTACAAAGCAGAGGCATTGCAGAACCAACAATTGCAGATGTATCAAAAGTGGTTTCGCATATCCGGGTTTCTAAACTGCCAGATCCTTCTACTATTGGTAATGCGGGCAGTTTTTTTAAAAACCCGATTATTGGTTTAACAGAGTTTGAAAAATTAAAATTTGAATTTCCTGCTGTGGTTAATTTTTCCGCAGGAAACAGTCAAGTTAAGTTAGCCGCAGGTTGGCTAATCGAACAATGCGGCTGGAAAGGTAAAATTGTTGGGCAAACCGGCACTTGGAAAAACCAGGCATTGGTATTAGTAAACCACGGCCATGCCAGCGGAAGTGAAATTTATGCGTTATCGTCGCAAATCATAGACAGCGTGTACAATAAATTTGGCGTTGTGTTGCAAAGAGAAGTCAATGTTGTTTGATTTCTTTTCGCTTAACACAAATTTAATATAACTGTAAACATCATGTTTTGCTCTAAATACGTGTTTTATTAACAATAGTTTTTCCAGTTTAAATTATCTCTGTAAACCTCTGTTTTTTAGCAATGTACAACTTCTTTGTCTACTTTTCCTGTAGGTTATTTTACCTTTAAAATCCTTTCGGTGCTTAATTTCAACTTAAAATTGTTACCCCTTTGTCACGGTTATTTATCAATAAATTTAAAATCGGTCAGGAAATTGTATAAGGGTTTACAGAGATAGTTATTAAAAATCTACTGTAAAAACTTAGAACAATGACAAAAATTGAATTTAACACCATGGTATTGCGTCAAGCTGGTTCTTTAAGGTCTTACGCCCTTCATTTCACTCATGATGCTGACGATGCAAACGATTTAGTACAGGATACAATGCTTAAAGCAATTACCTATTACAACAAGTTTAAAGAAGGCACTAATTTAAAAGGATGGTTGTACACCATCATGAAAAACACTTTTATTAACAATTATCGCCGCTTTGTTAAAATGAGCACTTTTGTTACCAAATCCGAAGAGATTTCTTCTGCAAATTTGGTATTCAGTTCTACTAAGAACCAAGGTGAATCGAAATTTGTGATGGATGATATAAAACGATCTTTAGATAAATTACCTGGTGAATATTATATCCCTTTTACCATGTATTTTGAAGGACATAAATACCACGAAATTGCAGATCATTTAGCTATCCCGATCGGAACTGTTAAAACCCGTATCCACGTTGCACGCAAGCTGTTAAAGAAAAACTTAAAATCATACGACAACGGTGTTAAAAAACCGGTGTACGCTATGGAAGACTAAATTCAATTCAAACTCATCATATATTATAGAAAAAGCCCGATACGTTCGGGCTTTTTTCGTTTGCAGTTATTTTTGCGATGCTTCTTTTACCGGTGTTATTTTTAGCCTCACCCAGGCTCTCTCCAAAGGAAAGGGATTAAGCAAATACTTCTTTTATCGCATTAATTTCATCGCTTCCTGTGCTGCAACCTGTCCGGAAATCAAAGATGGTGGCACGCCAGGACCGGGAACAGTTAATTGGCCAGTAAACAATAGATTTTTAATTTTCTTTGATTTCATTGCCGGTTTAAAAAAAGCTGTCTGACTTAAAGTGTTGGCCAAACCATAAGCGTTTCCTTTAAAAGAGTGGTAATCTGAAATGAAGTCACTATGCGCATAACTTCTTTTAAGCACAATATTATCTCGGATGTTTTGTCCCGTTATCTTTTCAAAACGATTGATCATTAAATCAAAATAATATTTTCTCGTAACTTCATCATCCTTTAAATCTGGTGCAACTGGCATTAAAAAAAACAGGTTTTCGTAACCTTCCGGTGCAACAGTGGAATCAGTTTTTGAAGTGCAAGAAACATAAAACAAAGGTTTTTGCGGCCATTTTGGATTGGTGTAGATTTCCTCCGCATGCAATTCAAAATCTTCATCAAAAAATAAATTATGATGCAAGATTCCTTCCACTTTCTTGTTCAACCCAATATAAAACAACAAGCTGGAAGGCGACATGGTGCGGCTGTTCCAATATTTCTGATCATAATTTCGGTCAGCTTTTTCTAATAAAGTTTGGTCAACATGTTCATAATCCGCACCTGCAATTACAAAATCAGCATTTACAATTCCCTGGTTAGTAACTATATTTTTTACTTTCCCTTTTTCGGTCTCAATCTTTAAAACTTCGTGGTTTAGTTTGATTTCCACGCCCTGTTCCAATGCTGTTTTTACCATTGCTTTTACAATTTCGTGCATGCCGCCCATCGGGTACCAGGTTCCTAAAGCCAGATCCGCATAATTCATCATGCTGTACATAGCCGGTGTATTTTGCGGCGTGGCACCGAGAAATAAAACCGGAAATTCCAGTAGTTTGATCAGTTTTGGATTTTTGAAATATTTCCGCACATGTTTACTCATACTGGTGAGCATTTGGATGCGAAAACTTTCTTTAATCAACCTAAAATCAATAAATTCTGTAATAGAATGCGACGGCCGGAAAACGTATTCGCCCATGCCAACTTTGTATTTGTAAGCGGCCTGTTTTAAAAACTCACGTAAATTTGCGCTGCTTCCAGGTTCTTCCTGTTCAAAAAGCTGCTCTAATTTTTCCATGGAAGCCGGGATTTCCATTACATCATCCTTCCCAAAATAAATCTGGTAACCCGGATCTAATCGTTTCAAATCATAAAAATCAGATACCTTTTTGTCGAACAAGGCAAAATAATTTTCTAAAACGTCTGGCATCCAATACCAACTTGGGCCCATATCAAACTTAAAACCGTCCTGTTCCCAAATGCGTGCGCGACCGCCAGCCTGATCATTCTTCTCCAAAACTGTAACCAGATAACCTGATTTTGCCAAAACCGAAGCGGCCGACAAACCGGCAAACCCAGAACCAATTACTACAATATGCTGCTCATTCTTCATTCAATCAAGATAAGTTTGCTTGTAACAATTTGTTTCGATGCACTTGCAAAGAAACAAATGCCTGCAGTTTTTTGTACTTTTGATTATACTCCTTTTAAGGCATGAACCTTTACAACGAAACTTGTTTCGAATGCAGCAAAATCATCACCAATAAATACAGTACTTCTTTTAGCAAAGGAATTAAAACTTTTGCCAAACGTTTCCAATATCCAATTTATGCCGTTTATGGTTTTGTGCGTTATGCCGATGAAATTGTAGATACTTTCCACTGTTTTGACAAAGCACAACTGATTGCAGAATTTAGGACGGTAACTTTTGAAGCCATCGAACGGAAAATCAGCTTAAATCCGGTGCTGCAATCTTTCCAGGAAGTGGTTAATACTTACAAAATCGACCTTCATTTGATCGACGCATTTTTAAAGTCGATGGAAATGGACTTGGAAAATACCAGTTACACCAATGATGGCTACAAAAATTACATTTACGGTTCCGCAGAAGTGATCGGGTTGATGTGTTTAAAAATTTTTTGTGAAGAGGATGAGCAATTGTACAAAAAGTTAGTACCAAAAGAACAAAGCCTTGGCGCTGCTTTTCAGAAAATCAATTTTTTACGTGATATTAAAGCT